>CAYFWA010000091.1:3610-9175 GCA_964346625.1 uncultured Myxococcales bacterium | reverse complement strand
CCCACACCCCGCGACGCACGCGAGGCCCCCACACCCCGCGACACCCGCGAAGCGCCCGCGCCTCGAGACGCCCGCGATGCGTCACAGGGGCTGGGGGCGGTGCCCATGCAGGGGCCGCGCAAGGCCAGGGAGCTGGACCTGTACACCGCGCCCAAGCAGGTGTCGGTGATCCACGACGGGCGGGTGCTGGGCACTACCCCGCTGCGACTGCGGGGCCGGGCCGGGCGGCTGTACCTGCTGGTGCTCAACCGCGAGGGCTACCGGGTCAAGACCACCCAGATCCGCCTTTCGGGCTACGGTGGGCTGCTCCTGCGCGACGTGCTGGCTCATCTGCCCTACCCCACGCCAAAGGCGCGTCAGGGGCAGACGCGGGTGTCGGTGCGCTGCCGGACGCAGAACGTCCGGCGGATCTTCATCAACGGCCGGGACACGGGCCGCAACTGCCCGGCCACCCTGAAGGTCGGCACCGGCACCAACAACGTGGGCGTGCTGCTGCCTCGACAAAAGCGCACCGCATTCAAGCACTTCCGCGCCAAGCGGGGGCAGGCCGTCGAGGTGTCCTTCCCCCATTGAACGCGCGGGGGGACGCCCGCCGGGCGTAGGGGCGGCGCCTGCCGCGTGGGGGTGACTCCGCGTTGTCCAGGTCCAGGGGATCGGCTAGACTATACCCCCTCGAAAACGCGGCGCTGATTCTGGAATCTCGAAACAGCCGCGCCAAGACCGCGGTGATGCTCTGATGGTCTCCCTTTCCCACGCCCAGGCGGACGTCTCCGTCGTCGACAGCTACGTCCACGTGGAGACCCCCGAGAACGTGTGGCTGTCCTTTCGGCCCGCCGGGCCGGGGCCGCGGCTGTGGGCCTACCTGATCGACTTCTTCATCCGGGTGGGGATCATCATCGTCCTGGTGATCGTGGCCCTCTTCCTGGCGCCCCTCAACGCCATCGCCGGCCTCCCGGTGGCCATCGTGCTGTTCGGCTACTTCGTCACCGATTACCTGTATTCGTTTCTGTTCGAATGGCTGTGGCGGGGACGCACCCCGGGCAAACGGGTGCTCAAGCTCAAGGTCATCAAGCTGGGGGGCTACCCGATCGGCTTTTTCGACGCCTTTTTGCGCAACCTGCTGCGCATCGCCGACGCGCTGCCCCTGGCCTATGGGCTGGGGCTGGTGTCCGCCCTGTCCACCCGCCGCATGCAGCGGCTGGGGGATCTGGTGGCCGGCACCTTCGTGGTGCACGAGGAGCGGGAGGTGGTGCGGGGCTACCCCCCGTGGATCTACGGCGTGCCCTTGATCCCGGCCTCGCGTCGGTCCTCGGCCTACCGGCCCAGCGACCGGGCGCTGGATCTGATCGAGGTGTTCTTGACCCGGGCCCAGCGCCTGTCGCGGGAGCGGGCCGACGAGATCGCCCTGATCCTGGCCCCGCCGCTGGCCCGGCGCCTGCAGTACGAGGAGGAGCCCCCTGGCGAGGTGGAGCAGTCCCCCGGGTGGTTCCTGCTGCGGGTGCTGCGGACCTTCGTCTATCCGCCCACCCCCGAGGAGCAGGCGGCGATGCAGGCCCAGGCCGCCCAGCAAGCGCAGGCGGCGATGCAGGCCCAGGCCGCCCAGCAGGGGTGGGCCGGCGGGCCGCTGCCCGGGGCGCCGCCGCCCGCCCCGCCGCCGGGCATGACCCGGGCCCAGCTACAGCCGCCCTCCTGGGCCCAGCCGCCGGCCCAGACGCCGCCCGCGGCGCCTCCCCCGGGACAGGGTACGCCTTCTCCACGGGCGATCCCCCCCGGCCCGGGCTGGGAATCTTCGGCCCCGGGCTCGGCTAGCCAGCCGAGCCCAGCGGCGCAGGGCGCGGCGCAGTCGCCGGCGCAGAAGCCGCCCAGCGATGAGCTGGGACAGCCGCCGTCCATCCCGCCAGGGGCCGGCTGGGATCCGCCGAGGGACGACGATCCAGGAACCCACGGCGAGGGCTCGCCTTCCGGACAGGGGGAACCCCGATGAACCGCGCGCGCTTTCTCGCCACCCGGCAGGGCGACTGGTATCGCTTTCGGGAGCTGCTCGATCACCTGGAGTCCACCCGGCTCAAGCACCTCGGGGGGGGAGAGCTGTCGGAGTTTTCCCGCCTGTTCCGATCCCTTTGCTACGATTTGGCGGTGGTACGCTCGCGGGACTGGGGCGGGGAGCTCGAGGGCCGGCTCAACGACCTGGTGGTGCGGGGACACAACCTGCTGTATCGCGCCCCCCCGGGCCGGTTCCAGCCGGCCCTCGAGTTCGTGATGGTGGGCTTCCCGCGCCTTTTGCGCGCCGAGCTGGGCTACTTCTGGACCGCCCTGGCCCTGTTCGTGATCCCGGGCGCCATCGCCGGGCTGCTGGTGTCCATGGACCCGGAGCTGGCCAGCCGGCTGCTGCCCCAGAACATGCAGCGAATGATGGAGGACATGCACTCCACCGACCACGCCGACCGCGCGCTGTTTGCGGGGGGCGAGGCCGCGCGCACGGGCTTTTACGTGCTCAACAACGTGGGCATCGCGTTCAAGTGCTGGGTCCTCGGGATCCTGCTGGGCGTGGGCACCATCTACATCCTCGTTTTCAACAGCCTGGTGCTGGGCACGGTGACGGGCTACCTCGTCGCCCGCGGCCACACCGAGCCCTTCTTCAGCTTCGTCATCGCCCACGGCTCCTTCGAGCTCACCGCCATCGTGGTGGCGGGCGCCGCCGGTCTGGTGCTGGGCCGCGCCCTGGTCCACCCCGGCCCCTACCGCCGGATGGACGCCCTGCGGCGGCGGGGGCTGGTGTCGGTGAAGCTCGCCCTCGGGGCGGCGGTGATGCTGGTGGTGGCCGCCCTCATCGAGGGCATCTGGTCCCCCATGGGGCTGCCGGCCCAGGTGAAGCTCACCGCCGGGGCCGGCTTCTGGCTGCTCATGCTCGCCTACCTCGTGCTGGGGGGGCGGCGCTTCGGCCGCTTCGGCCGCTTCGGCCGCTCCGCCCGTCGGGCCTCCCGTCGGACCGCGGACCAGGGAGCCGCCGCGGGGACGGCGGGGGCCGGGCAGGGAGAGCCCGGCGCGACCCAGGGCGCGGCGCCACCGGCCGGGAGGGGCGCGTGAACCTCGAGAACGTCACCATCCCCATCGAGCCGCGAACCACGGGCGGCTGCCTGGACCTGGCCATCGGGTTCCAGCGAATGCACGCCCGACGGATCGCGCAGCTCACCGCCCTGCTGGCCGTGCCGGCGCTGGCGCTGACCTACTACCTGGCCATCCTCACCGACTACGGCCTGCTCTGGTCGCTTTTGCTGTTTTACCTGCTGTCGCCCATCGTGGGGGCCTGGCTGGCCGTTGGGGCGGGCTACCGCGTGTTCGGTGAGGCCTTCACCGTCCGCGGCGCCCTGCGCGCCTTCGCGCCGCAGGCGGCTCGGCTCATCGTGCTGCTGTGGTGGTACCGCCTGGCCGCGGTGCTGGCCTCGGTGGGGATCGTCACCGGCTTCCTGGTGGCCGCCCGGGGCGGGAACCTGCCCGAGGCGGTGCTGCTCGAGCGGCTGGAAGGCCAAAGGCTGCGCCAGCGGCTCGGCGAGCTGTCGCGGGGCATCCAGACCAGCCCCGTCATCAGCTTGGTCAACATCTGGGCCTACACCCTGGCCGCGGTGATCTCGACCTTTCTGCTTGTGCACTTCGCCGCGAACTTCCTGTTCGATGCCCCCGTCTGGTTTCACGCCGGGGAGGGGATCACCGGCGCGCTGGATCGGCTCACCTACCACCCGCTGACGGTGACGGTGCTGGGCGCGTGCCTGTGGGCGTTTTACCCGGTGGCCCGGCTGGCGTGGTTCTTTTGCTACGTGGATCAACGGATCCGCAACGAGTGCTGGGACGTGGAGCTGGACTTCCGCCGCGAGGCCCGAAGGATGACCGCCGGATGAGCCACGGCGCGCGCATCGCCGCGGTGGGCTCCCCCCGCGGGCCGGGCCGAGCTCCGCGCGCAACTCGGCGCCGCCGGCGCCTCGGGCTGTTGCTGTTGGCGGGGCTGGCCTGCGCTGCTCCCTTCGCCATCGGGTGGCGCTCCGCGCCGGCGCGGGGGGAGGCAGTGGTGACCGTGGCGACGGGAGCACCGGCTTCGCCCGACGAGCTGAAACGCGCGCGCAACCGGGTGCGAGAGCGCCAGGAGTGGCGTCAGCTCCGGCGCATGACCGGCGGGCGATCTGCCGATCGCCCCGAGGGCTGCAACGCCTGCCGGCCCGAGCGCGACAAGGACAAGGAGCCCCCGGTCCGCCAGCGCTCCCCGGCGGGATGTGGCGCGCTGAGCCAGGCCTTCTCCGGGCTGTCGCTGGTGCTGGTGGGCCTGGTGATCGCCGCCCTGGTGGGCCTGCTCATCTGGGCCATCGTGAAATACGGCGGCGGCAAGGACGATGACGGCAAGGACGCCGATTTTGGCGATGAACAGGGGCTGGCCCTGTCTCCCCGGACGCCTCCCGGCGAGCGCCCGGCCTCGGTCTATCTCAAGCGCGCCCTGTCGCTGGCCGAGGCGGGGGATTTCCGCGGCGCCCTGCGCCAGCTCCTGCTGGGCGCCATGAGCTGGACCGAGCGCAAGAACCTGATCCGGTTCCGCCAGGGATTGACCAACCGGGACTACCTGCGCGCCCTGCGGCGAAGGCCCACCCAGCGCCAGGGGCTGCAGGCGGTGGTGGAAGAGTTCGAAAAGGTGTACTTCGGCCGGCGGCCGGCCACGGCAGCGCGCTTCGAGCGCGTGCTGCCCGGCTACCGCCACGGCTTCGAAGGAGGCGACGACCGCTTCGACGACAGCAACGACAGCAACGAAACCGATGACGATGTCCGCAGCGACGGCGGCGACGACGAGGGCCGACCCGGCGAGCGCGGACGCAGCGCAGCGGCCGCCCCGGCGACCCCCGGGGCCTGACGGCGGCCGGACGGGAAAGAAAGCCGACGCCCCGACGACGAGAGAACCCGTTTCGCCGAGCCTCCAGGAGCAACCAAGCCCGATGACCTCCGAGACCCCACCGAACCGCCGCCGCAAGATGCGCCTGGAGTGGCTCTGGATCGCCGCGGTGTTGCTGGTGGTGTTGGTGGGGCTGTGGTGGTTCCCCAGCCCACGCTCGGGCGCCGACGACTCCCACTCCACCCGACCCCGGGGCAAGAAGTTCTTTTACGACCTGCTCGCGCAACGGGGCCTCGAGCCGGTGCGCCACGTGGACGCCCTGGTGCCCGATCCCGACGCCCAGGCCCTCGACGCGCAGGGGCGGGTCTCCGGCCAGACCCTGTTGGTGCTGGGGCCGGCCCGCTACCCCAAGCCCAAGGAGTGGAAGGCCCTCGAGGCGTGGGTACGCCAGGGCAACACGTTGATCTTCGCAGCCCGGCTCGACAAGCCCGCCGTGGACCTGGAGCCCTTTCCGGTGACCGTGGGCCCCTGGGCCTTCCAGGGAATCGACGAGCTGCCGTGGGTCTCGTTGCCGGGCAGCGACGACGATGACAAAAAGCAGGGCGGTGGCGACAAGGGTGGCGGCGACAAGGGCGGCGGTGACAAGGGCGGCGGTGACAAGGGCGGCGGTGACAAGGGCGGCGGTGACAAGGGCG
>CAYFWA010000091.1:0-3510 GCA_964346625.1 uncultured Myxococcales bacterium | reverse complement strand
AGGGCGGCGGTGACAAGGGCGGCGGTGACAAGGGCGGCGGTGACAAGGGCGGCGGCGACAAGGGCGGCGGTGACAAGGGCGGCGGTGACAAGGGCGGCGGTGACAAGGGCGGCGGTAACAAGGGCGGCGGTGACAAGGACGGCGGTGACAAGGGCGGCGGTGACAAGGACAACGGCGAGGACACCGTCCCACCCCGAGCCGACCCGGACGCCGATGAGCCATCGGCGGGTCCGAAGAACCCGACCCAGAAGGACCCGCTGGACCACAAGCCGCCAAAGCCGAAGCCCTGGTTCCAGACGGACGGGGATCCGTTCCGCGGCACCCGGCGCGTCTCCATCCGCACGAAGCTGGCCGATCCGGACGAGATCCGATGGTTCAGCAACGCCACCGTGCGAGTGGACAAGGGCACCCCGGGCGCGGAGGTGCTGGTGGACGCCTACCGCGGCCCCCAGGCCGTGCGCCTCCCGGTGGGCAACGGGCGCCTGGTGGTGCTGGCCACCGACGAGGTGTTCACCAACCGCGCCCAGGTCCACGAGGGCAGCGAGGCCTACCTGCTGGCCTGGCGGATCGTGGAGCAGCGCCTGGGACAGGGCACGCTCTATTTCGACGAGCACCTGAACTACACCGGCACGCCCCAGACCGTGGGGCTGCTGTTCGACCCGCTGTTTCGCCCCATCACCATGCAGCTTCTGCTGGTGGCGGTGCTGTTCGGCTGGCTCGGCAGCCGCCGCTTCGGTCCGCCGGCGCCGTCGGCGGATCCGCCGCGCCGCTCTATCGTGGAGCACGCCGAGGCCCTGGGGAACCTGCAGTACCGGGCCGGCTCGGCGGGGCACGCGGTGGCCGCCTACCTGGACTGGTGGCGCCACGAGCTCCATTTGCAGGGCGGCCACCAGAGCCAGGCCGAGCTCATCTCCCGGCTGGCCCACCTGTCGCGGCGCGAGCCGGCTCAGATCGCCCAGCTACTGCAAGACGCGTCCCGGGCCGCCGAGACCGGCATGTCCTCTGCCCGAGCCACGGTGATGATCCGGGAGCTGTCGCGGCTGCGGCAGCGGTTGACCCGAAGAAACGCCCGACGGTAGGAGTCGCTCACGAGCAACCCATTTGTGAGCGACTCCGTAGCGACGATCGCTCCCAAGACGCCACGCGAGGTACCCATGGAGATCCAGGAAGTCGCCCAGCTCTATCAGGCCGCCACCGAAGAGATCGGCAAGGTGATCGTGGGCCAGCCAGAGCTGGTGGAGGGCGCGCTGGTGGCGCTTTTTGCCGAGGGCCACGTCCTCATCGAGGGGGTCCCGGGCCTCGGCAAGACGCTGCTGGTCAACACCCTCGCCCGCACCTTCGGGGGGCATTTCCGGCGGGTGCAGTTCACCCCGGACCTGATGCCCTCGGACCTCACGGGGCACAACGTCTACGACCTGGCGGAAAGGAAGTTCCACTTCAACGCCGGCCCGGTGTTTACCAACCTCCTGCTGGCCGACGAGATCAACCGCTCGCCCCCCAAGACCCAGTCGGCCCTGCTGGAGGTGATGCAGGAGCGGCAGGTCACCGTGGACGGCCAGCCGTATCTGCTGCAGCCGCCCTTTTTGGTGCTGGCCACCCAGAACCCCCTGGAGCACGAGGGCACCTACCCGCTGCCCGAGGCGCAGGTGGACCGCTTCATGTTCAAGCTGATGGTGGACTACCCCAGCCAGGAGGAGGAAAACGCCATCCTCGGCCACTTCGCCCAGGGCCGCGACACGCGGGATCTGGACGCCTTCGGCCTTGAGGCGGTGATGCGGCCCGAAGACATCACCCAGGTGCAACAGACCACCGCCCAGGTGATCGTGGAGCCCAAGGTGATCCAGTACATCACCTCCATCGTGGCGCGCACCCGACAGTGGCACGCCGTCTCGGTGGGCTCCAGCCCGCGGGGCGGGATCAACATGCTCCTGTCGGCGCGCACCATGGCGGCGTGCTACGGCCGCAACTACGTCATCCCGGACGACATCAAGCTCGTGGCCCGCTGGGTGCTGCGGCACCGGCTGCTACTGCGCCCCGAGGCCGAGATCGAGGGCGTCACCGCCGATCAGGTGGTGGCCGAGATCCTCGACGCGGTGGAGGTACCGCGCTCGTGATCCCCACCTTCCGGCTCATCGCGCTGTTCGTGCTGGCCGGCGGGCCGCTGGTGGCCTCGCCGTGGGTGCCGGTGGGCCTGCAGGTGGGCTTGACCCTCAACGTGTTCGTCATCGCCCTGGCGGTGCTCGACCTGCTGGTGAGCGGCTCGCCCCGGCGGGTGCGGGTGGACCGCGAGGTCTCCGACGTGCTGTCGGTGGGGACCCGCAACCCGGTGACCCTGCGGGTGGAAAACCGCAACGCGCAGCGGCTGAGCCTCGAGCTCATGGACGCCCCGCCCACCCCCAGCCGCACCGACGGCCTGCCCGCCCGGCTGCGCGTCCCGGCCCGCAAGACGCGCGAGATCACCTACCACGTGACCCCCGGCCAGCGGGGCCGCAGTCAGTTTCCCGAGCTCCACTTGCGCTTTCCCACCCGGCTCGGGCTGTGGACCCTGATGCAGCGCCGCCCCCTGCAGACCCCCGTGAAGATCTACCCGGACATCAAGGCCGTGCACCGCTACGAGCTGCTCGCCCGGCGCAACCGGCTGGCCGAGGACGGGCTCAAGCTCTGGCGCCTGCGGGGCCGCGGAGGCGAGTTCGAGCGGCTACGCGAGTACCGGCGCGAGGACGAGCCCCGGCACGTGGACTGGAAGGCCACCGCCAAGTACGAGCGGCTCATCAGCCGCGAGTTCACCGTGGAGCGCAACCAGAACGTGCTGTTTCTGCTGGACTGCGGCCGCTCCATGGTCAACGAGGCCGAGGGCATCGCCCACCTGGATCGCGGCCTCAACTCGGCGGTGATGCTGAGCTACATCGCCCTGTCCCAGGGGGACAACGTCTCCTTTCTGGCCTTCTCGCACCAGATCGAGCGCTTCGTGGGCCCGGTGCGGGGCAAGCCGGCGGTGCAGCGCATCATCCGCGCCGCCTTCGACCTCGAGGCCCGCTACGAGGCCTCGGACTACAGCCGCGCCATCGAGGAGGTGCTGCGGCGTCAGCGCAAGCGCGCCCTGGTGGTGCTGGTCACCCACGCCCTGGACGAGCAGCACCTCACGGCGCTGTCGGAGTACGTCCGCCCCCTCACCGCCAACCACGTGCTGCTGGTGGCCCTGCTGCGCGACGTGGGCCTCACCGCCCTGGCCTCCCAGCCCCCGGCCTCGGAGCTCGACACCTTCCAGGTGGCCGCGGCCGCCGAGATCCTGGCGGCCCAGGCCCGCCTGGTGCGCCAGCTCCGCGACTGGGGCGTGCTGGTGGTGGAGACCACCCCGGGCGAGCTGTCGGCCGTGGTGATCAACCAGTACCTCGACGTCAAGGCCCGGCACCTGCTGTAGGACTCGCGAAAACCGGCGCGCGCGCGAAAACCGACGCGCGCGCGAAAACCGGCGCGCGCGCGAAAACCGGCGCGCGCGCGAAAACCGGC
>CAYFWA010000090.1:0-13918 GCA_964346625.1 uncultured Myxococcales bacterium | reverse complement strand
CTTGAGTCAGCAGACAGTGCTCGTGGTGGACGACGAGCCCGGGGTGCGCGAGACCCTGGCCGTGACCCTGGAAAAGAACGGCTACGCGGTCTCGACCGCGGCCACCGCAGAGGACGCCCTCGCGCAGCTCGAAAAACGCCCGGTGAACGTGCTGCTTTCCGACGTGCGGATGCCGGGCATGGGCGGCGAGGCGCTGCTGGATCGAGTGATCGTCGAGTGGCCCGACGTCACCGTGATCATCATGAGCGCCTACGGCAGCGAGGACGACGCCATCGAGTTCATCAAAAAGGGCGCCTACGACTACCTGTCCAAGCCCATCATGCGGCTTTCGGACGTGGTGCTCACGCTGCGCAAGGCCGAGGAGCGCGAGCGGCTCAAGCAGGAGAATCGCCAGCTTCGCCACGCCCTGGGCGGACAGGAGGCGGGTTTTTCCGGCTTCATCGGCCGCTCGGAGCCCATGCGGCAGGTCTTCGAGACCATCCGCAAGATCGCCGAGTACAAGACCACGGTGCTGGTGGTGGGGGAGTCGGGCACCGGCAAGGAGCTGGTGGCCCGGGCGCTGCACACCCACAGCGGGCGCCAAAACGCCGCCTTCACCGCCGTCAACTGTGGTGCCATCCCGGAAAACCTCCTGGAGTCGGAGCTGTTCGGGCATCGGCGGGGCGCCTTTACCGACGCCAGCCGGGACAAAAAAGGCCTGTTCGAAGAGGCGCACCACGGCACGCTGTTTCTCGACGAGGTGGGCGAGCTGCCCCTGGGCCTGCAGGTCAAGCTGCTGCGGGCGCTGCAGGAGGAGCGGATCCG
Source organism: uncultured Myxococcales bacterium (assembly GCA_964346625.1). GTDB lineage: Bacteria > Myxococcota_A > Polyangia > HGW-17 > JAJRWW01 > CAYFWA01. The sequence goes on along the minus strand of CAYFWA010000090.1, from coordinate 13,114 downwards.
TCGCGTGGGGGACAACCGCGATCGGCAGCTCGACGTCCGCGTGGTGGCCGCCACGGTGCGCGACCTCGCCGCCGATGTGCAGAGCGGGCGTTTTCGCGAGGATCTCTACTATCGGCTCAACGTGTTCCAGATCCGCCTGCCGCCGTTGCGCGACCGTCTCGACGACGTCCCCGCGCTGGTGGAGCACTTCATCGGCCGGGTCAACACCCGGCTCGGGCGCAGCATCTCCAGGATTCGACCCGAGGCGCTGCGGCTTTTGATGGGCCACTCCTGGCCGGGCAACGTCCGGGAGCTGGAAAACACCATCGAGCACGCCGCGGTGCTGTGCGACGGCGACGAGATCCGGGCCGGAGATCTGCCCGACAAGCTGAGGCAGGTGGAGCCTCCCGGCGCGGATCTGCTGCCCGAGGGCGACCTTTCCGTCAAGCGGGCCACCCGCCGCATCGAGCGGGAGCTGATTCACAAGGCGCTCGTCAAGACCGGCGGCAACCGCACCAACGCCGCCAAGCTCCTCGAGATCAGTCACCGGGCGCTGCTGTACAAGATGAAGGAATACGAGCTCACGGACATGTAGCCGTCGAGACGATAAAACCATGAAAAAGAGGCGATTTTCAGCTTTTTTGATCGATGTGGTCGCAGGTAGTATAGTGTATGCAGAAGTAAGATTGGGTGCGAAATGAATCCACGCGACACCAGGCCCCCCGCGAAGCAGATCCTCATGAGGCACAAATGCCATAAAATCATGGGGGAAAACACCTGGCCGCTGCCAGCATCGGCGCGGGTGGTGCTCGAGGTTTTCGATGGCCATTAATTGCGTCGGCCTCGACATCGGCACCACGTCCATCAAGCTGGTGCAGATCCGGGAGACCAAGCGCGGCGTGCAGCTCATGAACTTCGGTCTCGAGCCCATCCCGGCGCAGGCCATCGTGGACGGCTCCATCATGAACCAGACGGCGGTGGTGGACGCCATCCGGGCGGTGTTCGGGCGGCTGCGCATCCGGGAAAAGCGCGTGGCCGTGGCCGTGGGGGGCCACTCGGTGATCATCAAGAAGATCTCGGTGCCCCAGATGACCGTGGGAGAGCTCGAAGAGCAGATCAAGTGGGAGGCCGAGCACCACGTGCCCTTCGACCCCGAAGACGTGCAGATCGACTACCAGGTGCTCACGCAGGAAAACGCCCAGGGACAGATGGAGCTTTTGCTGGTGGCCGCCAAAAACGAGCTGCTCAACGATTACGCCGCCGTGGCCCGCGACGCTCAGCTCAAGCCCGTGGTGGTGGATCTGGCTGCCTTCGCCGTGCAAAACGCCTATGAGCTCAACTACGGTTTCGGGCCCGAGGAGACGGTGGCCCTGATCAACGTCGGGGCCTCCATCTCCACCATCAACATCGTGTCGGGGGGCGTCACCAACTTCACCCGGGAGGTGACCATTGGCGGCAACGCCTACACCGAAGAGATCCAAAAACAGCTCGCGGTGGGCTACGAGGAGGCCGAGGCCTACAAGGTGGGCGCCGTATCTCCCGGGGCCGCGGACGTGGTGCCCGGTGAGGTGGACCGGGTAATCCAGCAGGTCTCCGAGCTGGTGGCCGGGGAGTTCCAGCGGTCGCTGGACTTCTACCTGGCCACCACCGCCGGCGTGCAGCTCACCAAGATCATCCTGGCGGGCGGCAGCGCCCAGGTGGCGTCACTGCAGCGCGCGGTGGAGACCAAGTCCCGCCTTCCGGTGGAGGTGATGGATCCCTTCTTCAGCGTCTCCATCGACCAGAGCCGCTTCGACATGCCCTATCTGCGGGCCCAGGCTCCGCTGGCGGCCGTGGCCTTCGGCCTGGCGCTGCGGCGGCCGGGAGACAGCTTCTGATGATTCGGATCAACCTACTCCCCTACAAGGAGGCGACCCTCGTCCAGTGGGGGCAGCGCCAGCTCTTGATCTACATCGCGGCGTTGCTGGTGGCCGTCCTCGTGTGCGTCATCTGGTACGGGCGGCGGCCGGACCCGGAGGCGCGCAAGCGTCAGCTTCGTGCCCAGCGGGTGAGCGTGGAGCGGGAGATCCGGTCGGTGCAGAGCCGCAGCTTCTGCAACCGCACCCAGTACCGCCAGCGCATCAAGAAAGCCCAGGACAAGACCAAAGCGGTGGAGCGGCTCATCACCCGCCGGCGCAATCCCAAGTACGTGCTGCGGGAGCTGTCGCGAATCCTGTCCGAGGCCTGGGGGCCCACCGAGAAGCTGTCTCTGCAGGGCAAGGACAAGCAGTCGCTGTACAACCAGAACTGGGACCCGAGCGGGGTGTGGATCACGCGGTTCGAGGAAAAGGACCGCCTCGTTCAGATCGAAGGGGGGGCCAAGGCCTCCGACGACGTGGCCGAGTTCTGGCGGCGGCTGCAGGTCTCGGCCTACTTTTACGACGTGGAGCTGGAGAAGTTCTCGAAGGTGGACAAGGGTAACGACGCCAAAAACCGCTACCTGAAGTTTTCCATCGTAGCGGGAGTGAATTACTGAGGAAGGCCCAGAGCGTAGGTCATGGAAAGACTATTCGAAAAGATCGCGCGGGTCTCGCTGCCCATCAAGCTGGCGTTGCTGGCGGGCACTCCCGCCCTCATTGTCATCGTTTTTTACTTCGGCTTTTATCAAGGCGCCTCGGACAAGGGCGCCATCAAGCGCGAGGAGGCGAACCTGCGCCGGGCCCGGCGCGAGGTGGCCCGGGCCAAGCGGGAAAAAGCCGAGGAGAAGCGCGAGTGCGAGCAGCTCAAAAAGAAGCTCGCCAAGACCAAGCGCAAGATCAAGCGCTTTCAGGGCATGCTGCCCGACGATCCCCAGATCTCGCTGCTGATCAAGGAGATCAAAAGCAAGCTCAGCGGCCTGATGATGGTGGAGTATGCCCGGCAGCCCGAGGTCCCCCAGAAGATCCACGCCGTCATCCCGCTGGATCTCAAGGTGCAGGGATCCTTTCACGACCTGCTGCGGTTTTTACACGAGCTGAGCATCATGCCTCGGATCGTGAACGTGCAGAACGTCGGCTTGACCGAGGCCAAGCTGGTAGAGGGCAAGGTCCGCCTGCAGGTGAGCTTTCGGATCTCGACGTTCCGGTATCTGCGGCGCAAGGCCAAAAAGAAAAAGGGGAGAAAGAAGACATGAGGCCCGGTGATCCCATCCCCCGGCTGCGCCGCTTTCGGAGCTGGACCCTGCTGATGGGGGCCGCGCTGCTTTTCTTCTGGGCCGGCTGCGGGGACAAGAAAGTGAAGCGCCGCTCCCGCCGAGCCCAAGGCGGCTCCGCCGAGCCGGCCATGGCGGCCAACCTCCAGGACGTGGGCAAGCCGTCGGCCGAGGTCGTAGTGCGCAAACGCGCCAAGAAAAAAAGCTCCCAGTCGTCGCGCCGGGTGGGGAGCACCGGGGTGGCGCTGCCCAAGGCCGACGAGTTCACTGAGCGGGATTTCGTGGAAAATGAGCAGGAGAGCCGCGATCCCTTCCGCAACTTGCTGATTAAGCAGCCCACCAAGGCCGAGCCCAAGCTGCTGGATCAGGGGGACATCGTCTATCTCAAGGACTACCCCCTGGCCGAGTTGCGGGTTTCGGGCATCGTGGGCAGCCGGCGCAGCTTCGCCATGGTGCGCGATCCACGCACCGGCCGGACCACCATCTTGAAAAAACGGGACCGGGTGGGCAAGGAACGCGCCCTGATCTTCGAGATCAAGCGCGACCACCTCGTGTTGCTGGTCCCGCGCCTGCGCCCCGACCAGGCGGATCCCTACGAGCGCAAGACCCTGTACGTCGACGAGACCCGCAAGATCGTCGATATCAGCACCGATCCCATCCGGCCCGACGAGAGCGGCATCCGTGTCTTCGGACGTCGCCGGCGTCGAGGAGCCGACGGTGCCAAGGAGCGATGAGCGATGAACCTCTCCCCGAAAACCCGACCGCTGTGCTGCGGTGCGCTGCTCTTGCTGAGCCTCTCGCTCGCGAGTCCGGCCGCCCGGGCCCGGCCGCTCAACCGGGTGGACAAGATCACCCACCATGAGCGTCGCGGGGTGACCACCGTGACGATCCACGGTTCGCGCACGCCCACCTTTACCGTATACAAGCTCGAGCGGCCCCGGCGGCTGATCGTGGATCTGGCCAACACCAAGGTGCGCGGCTACGCCGACCCGCTGGAGGTGGAGACCTGGGCCGTGGGCCTGGTCACGGTGAGCCGGTTCATCGACTCGCGGGCCGTGATCGCCCGCGTGGTGCTCGGTTTCCGACGCGAGGCCACCTACCGCGTGAAGGCCAAAGGGAACCGCGTGGTGGTGGAGGTCTCCCCCACCGTCTTGCCCCCCTCGCGGCCCGCGGGGGCCGCCGGGGCGAAGCAGGCCCGGGCGCAAAAAAAGCAGATCGCGTCCCTGCGCCTCGAGGCCAAGCGACTGGCCATCGCGGCGGCCAAGCGGCGTCAAGCGGCCGAGCGCGTGGCGGTGCAGGCCCGCCAGGAGCTCGCGCGGGCCCGGACGCTGGCCGGCGCCACGCGCCGCCAGGCCCTGCGCGCCGCGCGGGAAAAGAAGCAGGAGGCTCGTCGGCAAAGGCAGCAGGCCGAGGCGTTGCACCTGCGGGCGCAGGCGCAGCTCGAGGCCTCTCAGCAGAAGGCGGCCGAGACGCGCCAGCGCGCGCTGCGTTACGCGAGTCAGCTCAAGTCCGAGGCCACGCGCCTGCGCGGTCAGGCCCAGGCGCAGAAGGAGGCTTCGCAAAAGCTGGCCGCGCAGGCCCGCGCGGCGCTTTCCCGCGCCCGCAAGCAGGCGCGTCGGACGCGCCATCAGGCCTTGGCCGCGGCGCGCAAGCTGGCTGCTGACGCCAAGCAGCTCAAGGCCAAGGCCGCGGCCACGCAGCGGCAGGCCGCCCAGCGCGAAAAGCGGGTGCAGTCGCTGCTTTCGCAGGCCCGCCAGGAGCTCGGGCGGGCGCGGGCGGCCGCCAAGGCGGCGCGGCGCCAGGCCCAGACGCTCAAGCAGGAGGCGCGGGCCGAGGCCAGCGCCGCCCGCCGCCAGGCCCAGCGCAAGGTGAAAAAGCTCGAGGCGGCGGCCGAGGCGGCGCGCCAGCAGGCGCAGGCGCTGCAGGAGGCGGCCCGGGCGAAGGCCAGCCGCACCTGGCGGCGCGCCGTGGCCAAGGCGCAGAAGCTCGAGGCCGCGGCGCGGGCGCGGGCGGCGGCGGCCCGGAAGCAGGCCTTGGCGCGGGCCGAGGCGCTGGAAAAGGCAGCCCAAAAGCGGGCGGCCGAGCAGCTCGCCGCGGCCGAGGAGCGCCTCGGCGCGGCCCAGACCGAAACCGCCCGGCTCGAGGCCCGGGCGAAAAAGACCCGGGCCGAGGTGAGCGATGCCTCGGCCCAGGTGAAGACGGCCCGGAAGCGGGCGGCGCGGGCCCGCCAGGAGGCGGCCCAGGCGCGCCAGCAGGCCGAGGCGGCCCGAAAGCAGGCGGCGCGACTGCTGGCGCAGGCCCAAAAAAAGAAAAAGGACGTGAAACAGACCACGCGCAAACAATCCCGCGAAGCCCGCGCCCGCGCGCGCCGGGCCCAGCGGCAGGCCCGGAAGCTGGCGCACGCGGCGGCCCGGGCCCAGCGGCGGGCCGCCCGGGCGCGAAAGACCCAAAAGCAGGCGCAGGCCGCAGCGGCGCGGGTACAGCGGCGCGCCGCGCGCGCGGCGCAGGCGCTGGCCCGCGTCACCCGCCAGCGAAAGGAGGCCCTCGCCGCGGTGGACGCGCTCAAGGCCCAGGCCAGGCGTTATCGCAAGATCGTCGGCCGGGTGCGCCGAGAGGTGGCGTCGTTGCGCAAGACCCGCCGCTCCATGCGCACGGAGCTGAGCCAGCTCCAGCAGCAGGCCCAGGCTGCGCAAAAGAAGCTGCAGCAGGCGCAGTCCAAGGCGGCGCAGGCCCGGAAGCGGGCGGTGACCTACCGCCAGATGAGTCAGCAGCACTCGAAGGTCCAAAAGGAGCTCCAGGACGCCAAGGCGGCCCTCGAGACCGCCCGCCAGGCCCTGGCCGCGGCCAAGGACTCCCGCCGGCGCGAAGAGGCCAAGCGCAAGGTGGCGCGGGCCGAGCGGCGCCGGGCCGAGGTGCAGCTTCGCCAGCTCGCGCTGGTGAGAAAGCGCGTGCGCCGTAGCAAGCGGCTACTCGAAAAGCGCCTGGCGGCCCTGGCGAAGCGCCATCGGACCGCCCGAAAGGCCCGCCAAGAGGCCAAACGGCGCCGCCGCGCCTTGCAGCAGGCCGTGCGCGAGGCCAAGCAGCGGCGCGCCCACGCCGAACGGCTCGCGGCGCGCGAGCGTGAGCGCATGCAGGCCCTGCGGCAGGCGCGCCAGCAGGCCGAAGCGCTGGCCAAGCGGCTGTCGCAGGCCGTGGATCGGCAGCTCCAGCGGAAAAAGAAAATCGAGGCCGGTCTCGCCCGAATCAAGGAATTGCGCGCTCGCCGCGGGGCCGCGGCGCGGCGGACGCTGCGGCGACTGAGGCGCCGGGTGGCGTCCTTGCAAAAGAAAGAAAAACGGCAGGCGCGACGGCTGGGGCGGCTGCGACGGGACGTGGACCGCGCCCAGCGCGAGACCGCCTCGCGCTCCGGAGATCACCACCGCGCGCAGCGCGAGGCCGAGAGCGCCCGGGCGCAGCGGGATCAAGCCGGGGCGGCGGCGAAGCGGGCCCGGCGGGAGCTGGCCGTCGCCCGCGCGGCGGTGGCGCGGGAGAAGGCGGCGCTGCGCCGGATGCGCGCAGAGCGCAAGTCCCTGGCCACGGCGCTCGCCAGCGCGGAAAAGAGCCTCACCCAGGCCAAGCGCGCCGTCAAGCAACTCAAGAGCTCGCGGGCCGCGGGGCGCAAGGCCCTGGCGCGGGTGCAGCGGCGCCTGCGCGGGGAGCAGGCCGCCCTCGGGCAGGTGCGCAAGCGCCTGGAGGCCGAGCAGCGGCGCACCGAGGCCGAACGGGCTCAGGCCGCGCAGCGGCTGAGCGTGCTGCAAAAGAAGGTGCGCGCCATGCAGCGCCAGGCCCGTCAGGCCCGCCAGGCGCGGGATCGGGCGCGCCAGGAGCTCGCCCGGGCCCGCGCGCAGCGCCGGGATCAGGCCGCGGCCGAGTCCCGCCGGGAGGGGGCCAAGCAGGCCCGGCTCGAGGCCCGACTGGTCGCCTTGCGGCGCGAGTCCCGGCAGCTCGCGCAGACCCTCGCGGTCAAACGCCGGGCGGCGCAGAAGGCGGACCGACAGCTCTCGGCCAAGCAGCGCGCGGCGCAGGCGGCGGACCGGAAGTTATCGGCCAAGCGCCGGGCGGCGCAGAAGGCGGACCGACAGCTCTCGGCCAAGCAGCGCGCGGCGCAGGCGGCGGACCGGAAGCTCTCGGCCAAGCGCCGGGCGGCGCAGGCAGCGGACCGGCAGCTCTCGGCCAAGCGGCGGGTCGCGGCCCGTTTGGCGGCGCGGATGGCGCGCAAGCGCCGGGGCGCGGCGCGTCGGCTCGCCGGGGAAAAGCGCCAGCTCGAAAAACGCATCAACGCCTTGCGAAAAAAGCTGCGACGGGAGCGCAAGGCACAGCAGGCACGGAAGGCACGGAGGGCACAGAAGGCACGGAAGGTGCGGAAGGTGCGGAAGGCGCGGCGCGGTCGGGTCGAGCGGGTGCGCTTCGTGGACGGCATCTGGGCCCATCGCATCGTGGTGGGGGTCGAGGGGAAGGTGGGTTTCAAGCTGGTGCGAACGGGCCGTCGCTCGCTCACGGTGACGTTGCCCGCCACGGGCATCCGCCGCAAGCTCGAGCGCAGCCTGGACGTCTCGGAGTTCGACGGGCCGGTGCGGCTGGTGTCCTCGCTGCGCTCCCCGGCGCGCCCCGGCGCGGTGGATCTAGTGGTGGATCTGAGACGCAAGGCGAAGTTCCGGCTGTCCAAAAAGCAGGGCAAGCTGTTCATCGACGTCTGGAAGACCAAGCCCGAGGTGGCGCGCGCCAAGGCCGCGCGCCGCAAGCAGCGCCGTGGCCAGGCCACGGCCTCGCGGCGGCCAGACGTGGCGGCCACCCGGGTCGCGGCCTACAGCGCGCCGGCCGCCACCAGCGGCAGCGCCCGGGCGGCGCGCCGCTACCAGCGCTACCGCTACGGCTTGCAGGGGCGCTACCGCGGTCCGCGAGTGGACATGGACTTCAACAACGCGGATATTCACAACGTGCTGCGGCTCGTTGGCCGCGTGTGGAACAAAAACATCGTGGTCTCGGGGGGCGTGAACGGCCAGGTCACCATCCGGCTCAAGCGGGTGCGCGTGGATCGCGCCCTGGAGGTGATCCTCAAGACCCTCGACCTCGGCATGGTGTGGCACTCGGCCAACCTGATCCGGGTCTCGCCCATGAACCAGATCCAAAAGGAGCTCGACGCGCTGGCCAAGGCGCGCCAGGAGCGGCGCAAGGTGGAGCCGGTCTACACGCGAGTGATTCCGCTGAATTTCGCCCGGGCCAAGGAAATGTCCAAGCGCATCGAGAAGAACATGCTGTCCAAGCGTGGCGCGGTGTCGGCGGACAATCGGACCAACACCGTGGTGGTCCGTGACGTGGCGGCCAACATCAAGGCCATCCTGGCGCTGGTGGACACCCTCGACACCGCCACGCCCCAGGTGCTGGTGGAGGCGCGCATCGTGGAGGCGCGCTCGAACTTCTTGCGCGAGATCGGCATCCAGTGGGGCGGCAACGTGTTGGCGAGCCAGGCCACCGGGTACCCCACGGGGCTTTTGTTCCCCTCCTCGGTGGGCATGGGGGGCGGGGCCACCGACCAGGAGACCACCACCGAAGGTTTGCAAGGGTCCAGCGCCACCAACCCGAACTTCGCGGTGAACATGCCCGCCACGGTCGCCCAGGGGTCGGGGGGCGCCCTGGGGCTGAACCTCGGGAGCGTCACCGGTGCGTTCAACATCAACCTGCGCCTGTCGGCCATGGAGGAGTCGGGGCAGGTGCGCATCGTCTCGTCGCCGAAGATCACCGTGCTCGACAACGTCGAGGCGACCATCGAGCAGGGGGTGAAGATCCCCATCAGCGTGGTATCGGCCCAGGGGGTGAACACCAAGTTCGAGGACGCCAAGCTGTCGCTGAAGGTAAAGCCCCACGTCACCAACGATCGTCACGTGATCATGAAGATCGATATCACCAAGAGCGAGCCGGACTTCGTGAACACGGGGGCGCGGGGCGATCCCACCATTCTCGAAAAGGCCGCCAACACGGAGATGATGATCAAAGATGGCGACACGGCCGTCATCGGGGGCATCTACACCCGCACCACCGCCAAGAGCTGGTCCAAGGTGCCCTGGTTCGCCGAGATCCCGATCATCGGCTGGCTGTTCAAGAGCAAACGTCAAGCCGACGATCGGTCCGAGATGCTCATTTTCATCACGCCCCGCATCGTCACTCCCCGGCGATCTGGTAAGATGGAGGGCAAGGAGGTGTCGCCATGAGCCGCAGGAGCGCAAACGGTCAGGCTCGAGTTTCGCCCTTTTTTCGTCGCGAGAACGAGCAGAAATCGTGCCTGGCAAGGCGCGACAAGATTTCTGTCGAAGGCGTACTTGCGGTACGTCGAGACAGAAATCGCCGGAGCAACGCCGCCAGGCGCGATTGCGGCCGTTCGCAGCAGACAGAAGGGCGAAACTCGAGTCAGGGACATTGTTTTCGCGGTCTTCGCGTCCACGAGCGGTCGCGGCCCGAGGCGCGATCCGGAAGCTCGCGACCCGAGGCGGTGCGGATCTGGCGGCGGGCTGCCGTGTGCGCCCTGGCGGGGGGGGTGTTGTGGTTGTCCGGCTGTGTGGAGGACCGCAACTCGCTGACCATCCGCCAGATGGCGGTGCCCGACAACCAGTGTGTGGCCACGGCTGGCCAGAGCACGTACCTCACCATGGGGACGCTGGATGTGGCCCTCATCGACCAGCCCGACGTCTCCACGCAGTATTTCATGTTCCCCGAGGTGGAAAACAACCTGCTGTCCACCGAGGAGGGGGAAGGGGTGGAGCTCAACAACATCGAGATCATCGAGGCGCGAGTGGAGCTGGACTTCGGCACCGTGGGCGCCGCGCTGGACGCGGACACCACGCGCTTTCGCTATCCAGCCTTCATCACCGTGGCCCCGGGCGACGCGGTGGCCGTCCAGGTGCTGGCCATTCCGGAGCCCACCGCGCGCGTGATGGCCGCGCTGCTGCCCAACCCCCAAGACAAGGTCATCGTGCGGGTGAACCTCAAGTTCCTCTACCAGCTCGGAGAGTACGAGCGAGAGACCCATGAGGTGGAGTTCCCCATCCAGGTGTGTCGAAATTGCCTCATCCCCACCCTGGAGTCCTCGGTGCTGTGCGATTCCGGCTTGGTCCCCGACACCATCCGCGAGGGCAACCGCTGCAACATCGTCCAGGACAACCCCGTGGACTGCTGCGTGTCTGGCAGCACCCTGGTGTGCCCGGCCGTGGACACCAGCTCAGAAACCCAGACCACGCCCTGATTCCCGAAACAATTAAAATTTTTTGACTTCCTCGATGAAGTCGCGGTATCAAGGATGGACCGGTCCCAAGCGATGATGGAGAGGCGATGTTCCGGGAGCACCTGCAAAAGATTGTCGACAACGTCGAAGGCGGTCAGGCCGCCCTGCTGATGGGATTCGACGGCATCGAGGTGGAATCCTACAGCCGCGAGGAGGCGGTGCAACCGGACATCAGCACCGTTGGGATGGAATTTTCCTTCATATTTGGACAGATCCGCAAGGCCGCGGAGATCCTGGAGATCGGGAACATCCGGGAGGTCACCATTCAGGCCGACAAGCTCGTGATCGTCATTCGACAGCTCACCGACGAGTACTTCACCGCCGTCACCCTCACGGACCGGGGGAACTTCGGCAAGGCCCGCTTCATGCTACGGGTCACCGCCCCGCGCATCCTGCAAGAGCTGTAGTCCCGAACCCACCGATATTTCTTGCAAGAGCCTTTCCCCGGCGATCTTGACGGGGTATGGACCATCCCCTATAGTATCCATTCGAATCAAACTCGGTGGCCCCAAGGGCTCGCGACAATGGCTGAGATTCTGGGAATGATCAGCCGCCGAGCGACGCGGATGGAATTGACGGATCGGCGACCGGATGCCGAGGACATGCTTGCGTGAGCCCGTAGTCACCAGGTCGTGGGTTGAACTTCGGAATCCCCCCGAGGCGGGCTGCTGTGGCGATCAACAAAAATAAGGTCATCGCCGCTGCGCAGAAGTATGTGCAGAAAGGGCAGCTCGACAAAGCCATCCGCGAGTATCGGCGGGTCGTGGAGGCCGAGCCCGGCGAGGTCCGCACGTGGCTGAAAATCGGTGATCTGTATGCGAAAAAAGGGGAGCTCGAGGAGGCCATCGAGACCTACCTCCACGTAGCGGAGCACTACTCGGAGCAGGGCTTTTACCTCAAGGCCGTGGCGGTCTACAAGCAGGTCTTGCGCCTGCAGCCCCGCTTCGTGCAGGTACACCACCAGCTCGCGGCCCTGTACAAACAGCTCGGGCTGCTCACCGACGCCCGACGACAGCTCGAGGCGGCCTACCAGGTGCTGCAGCAGGAGGGCGAGGGCGAAAAAGCGCTGGAGGTCCTGCAGGCCACGGTGGATCTCGATCCGGAAAACGTGGCGGTCCGGATCCGATTGGCCGAGACCTACTCCCGCGAAAAGCGGACCGAAGACGCGGTGGCCGAGTTCACGCGAGCCGCCGAGATCCTGAGATCCACCGGGCGCGTCGACGACTTCATGCGAGTGGCCGAGCGCCTGATCTGGCACAAGACCGACAACGTCGAGCTCATCAAGCAATTGGCCCTGCTGTATCTGCGCCGGGGGGATCCCCGCCGCGCGCTGCAGAAGCTGCAGCTCTGTTACAAGGCCGACGAGAAGGACACCGAGACCCTGAACCTGCTGGTGGACGCGTTTCTCAAGCTCGAGCAGCCGGAAAAGGCGGTCACCATCCTGAAAGTGCTGGCCGCGGTTCACGAGGAAAAGGGCGAGCTCGACCACCGGGACGATGTCTTTCGGCGGATCCTCGAGCTGGATTCAGCGGATCAGGAGGCCCGCGACGCGCTGCGGGAAGCCACCGGCGTCTCCGCCGTAGACAGCCCGCCGCTGCCCGCCGAGCCCGCCGCCGGCGCCCCGCCGTCGCCAGCGCCTGCCGAGCCCGCCGCCGGCGCCCCGCCGTCGCCAGCGCCTGCGGTTGGCGAACAAGATGCCGCGCCCGAGGTGCTCGAGGTCGACGACATCGAAGAGATCGACGAGATCGAGGAGCTGGGTGAGATCGACGAGATCGGGGGACTGGACGAGCTGGGTGACGGCAGCGAGGAGGACAACCAGGTCGCCACGCTGTACGGGGAGGCGGAGGTCTTCGAGAAGTTCGGCCTCATGCAAGAGGCCGTGGATCAGCTCGAGCGCGCCGCCCAGATCGATCCGGACAACGCCGAGACCCAGAGCAGGCTCAAGGACCTTTACATCAAGCTCGACCGGATCGACGACGCGGTCAGCGCCATCTTGGTGGTGGCGGGAACCCAGATGCAAGACGACCCCCAGCAGGCCGCGGAGCTGCTGCGCGAGGCGCTCGAGCTGGATCCGGAAAACCGCCGCGCCCAGGAGATGTTGTCGGACATTCCCGGCGAGGCCCCACCTCGCCCCGCGCGCCACAGCAGTGTCAACCTCGCCAGCCGCTGGCAGATGGCGGAGTCGGACGCCCAGATCCTCGACGACATTGCCGCCGAGGCCTATACCGAGGAGCCGTCTTTCGCCACCGAGGAGTTCGACATCGACGCGCTCGAGCGGGAGCTGGACGAAGCCCAGCAGGAGCCAAGCCCCCGCTTTCAACCCGCGGGGACCGATCCGGAAGGCGCGGCCCTGGGCGCCACCAATGCGGGGGGGGAGCCCAGCGAGCCGGAGCTGGAGATCGATCTGGCCGAGGCCGGCCTGGAGTATCTCGAGGAGCAGCTCGAAGCCAACGACCTGGACGCCGACGCCCAGGATTTGCTGCTCGACCCTCTGCTGGGAGACGACGAGACGCCGCCCGCGAGCGCCGAAGGGGCGGAGGAGGAGCTGGACCTCGCCCGCATCGCGGCGGATCTCGACACCGCCGGCTCGGCGGAGCTCCCCGGGGAGTCTGGAGAGCTCGAGCCCTGGGCGGACGGCGAGGAGGAGCTGT
>CAYFWA010000089.1:12049-13932 GCA_964346625.1 uncultured Myxococcales bacterium | reverse complement strand
AAATTCGGCGCGTAAACCCGTTTCTCTCGAAAAACGGGTCATTATCGTGGTGAGAAATTCGGACAGAGCCGAAAAATTGACTTGGTGGCTTGGCCCGTTCGGGGGCCGGGGGCGCTCACGTTCCCTGCGCAGGAACGTCACGCAGCAGCCGCAGGGCGTTGCCCCCGAGGATCTTGCGGATCCGCTCCGGGGCATGGCCCCGCTGTAGCAGGGCCTCGGTGATCCGGGGCACGGCGGTGACGTCGTGCAGGCCCCGCGGGGGGACCACGTAGCCGTCGAAGTCGGAGCCCAGCGCGGCGCAGCCCTCCCCCCCCACCCGGATCACGTGCTCGAGGTGGCGCAGCAGCGCGTCGAGGTCCGGCCCGCCGAGCCACTTGCGCGAGTAGATCACCCCCACGCAGCCCCCGGACTTCGCCACTGCGCGGATCTGCTCGTCGTCGATGTTGCGCGGGGTCGCGTGGATGGCGCTCACCCCCGTGTGGCTCACCATCACCGGCGCCCGGCTCAGGCCAACGGCCTCCAGGAAGCCGCGCCGGTTGACGTGGGCCAGATCGAGGATCACCCCCCGGGCGTTGCAGGCCTCCACGAGCTGCCGGCCGAAGGGGCGTAGCCCCTCGGCGTCGCGACGGCCCCAGCCCAGGGCCGGGGCGCCAGCCTCGCAGGCCGCGAAGTGAAGCAGCCCCAGGGCCCGCAGCCCCCGGGCCCGCAGCAGGTCCAGCCGATCCAGGTCTCCCTGCAGCGGGTGCGCCCCCTCCAGGCACAGCAACCCGGCGGGCACGCCGTCCCGGGCTGCGTGCTCGACCTCGGCCGCCGTGTGCACGAGCCGCAGCCCCTGGGGATCGCGGGCCACGGCCGCGTGGACCGCCTCTAGTTGGGCGAGGATCCGCGGGAAGCGGCGTCGCGGCGGTTGCCAGGGCATTACGAAGAGCCCGAACACCTGGGCGGTCTGCCCGGCCTCGCGCATCCGCGGCCCGTCCACGTGCCCCACCAGCGCCGCCTGGGGCAGCCAGGGACGGTGGCGGCGGTGGAAGTCGTAGCCGTGCCGCAGCAGATCCGGCGTGTCGGCGTGCAGGTCGATCACCAGGGTTTCTCGGTGCAGCGCCAGCGCCTCGCGGGAGATGGGGGGCACGCGTCGAGGGTCGGTGCCAAGGAGCTCAGGGGGGCTCACGGTGTCTCCTTCGTGTGGGCAGGGCGGGTCCGAAGCGGCAGGCAGCGGCGCGCCGCTCGCTCCAGGCCCCGGAGCTGCTCGCACCGGGCCAGCACCCGCCGGGTGATGCCCGGGTCGGGTGGGTGCTGGTGTCGGAGCGATTGCAGCTCGGCGGCCACCTGGCCCATCAGGTCCGTGGCGACCCGCGCCTTGGCCCGCAGGCAGGCGTGGAGCAGCCGGTCGCGGAGCCGCCGGGCGCGCACCGCCGCGTCGGCCAGGCGATCTCGCCCCCGCCGCATGCGGGTGGCGATCTCGTAGTACCAGCGGGCAGGCTCGGCCGGGTTGGGCAGCGAGCAGGGGGGCGGGGGGACGATGTCACGCACCACGCGCACCGACGGGCTCAGGGGCGCTGTGCGTCGTGCGTCGTCACTTCGCGGTCCGCTCGGGGTGTGGCAGCTCGGGAGCAGGAGCGCCGCGAGCCAGAGCGGCGCCACCGTCCTCAGGGCTCGCCGGTGCCTGGGCAGGTGACGTGCGGTTTGGTGATGTTCGGTGGCAAAACGCATCGCGCTCCATCTGGGCGAAGCTCAGGGCTCGCGCGAGCCCTCAGTATCGGATCGATCGCCCCGGGTGTCACGGGGGATCGCGCCGGACTCTTGCGAGCTGCCGCTTTGCTCTGCAGCCGCGTCTCGTCGGGGCGTAGCGCTGCCCCCGGATCGAATCGATGGGTCCAGGAGAC
>CAYFWA010000089.1:6163-11949 GCA_964346625.1 uncultured Myxococcales bacterium | reverse complement strand
TCCGTGGACGCTCCGTGGACGCTCCGCGGGTTCTTCAGCAGGGGGACTGCGCCGCGGGGTCGAAGCCGTAGAAGCGCTCGAGCTCGTGGTACAGCTTCGGGGTGAGCTCCCGCATCATCCGGGGGCGCTCGAAGAACGCCTCGGTGGCCACGGCGAAGAACTCGGCCGGGTTCTGGGCGCCGTAGGCGCGCAGAACCCGGTGCTCTCGCGGGTGACCTTCGCGCAGGCGGTCGTAGTGCTCCTGCATGACGGCGGCCCACGGACGGTAGTGGCCATCGGCCCGCAGCAGGGGGGTGCCGTCGAAGTGGCCGCTGCCGCGATCCAGCACGTGCGCGAACTCGTGGGCCGCCGTGTCCCAGCCGTCACAGGGGTTGGCCAGCCCGCGCACCACCGCGGGCCAGCTCAGCACCACCACTCCCCACTGGTGCGCCTCGCCCAGGATGACGGCGCGGCCGTCGGGGTGGCGGTAGTCGTGGGCGTAGATCACGATCTCGCGGAGCCGATCGTAGTAGTCCAGGTCCAGGTACTGGACGATCCGGGCGGCGGCGGCGGCCACCACCACGCGGTGGGTGTCGGTGACCATCAGCCCCTTGGCGCCGATGAAGGTCTTTTCCCACACGAACACCTTCACGTGCTCGTGGAACACCTCGCGCTCGGCCTCCGTCATGCGCCGGTAGAAAGGCAGAAAGCGGCGCAGGATGGGGAGCCAGTCCTTTGGGAAGGGGCGCCGGGCCAGGCGGCGGCGTTTGCGGCGGCGGAGAAAGGCGAACACGGGAATGTCTCCTCGAGCGGGATTGGGCCCAGCGGGGGTCGGTCAGCGCTCCGCGGCGATCGCCGCCCGCGGGGGCAGATCGCCCGGTTCGCGGAGAGGCAGGTCGAACAGGCGCGAGGCGTTTTCGTAGAGCACCTGGTGTCGCAGCCCGGGATCCCCTTCGGTGGCGATCAGGACCTTCGCCAGGGCCGTGGCCTGGTGATAAAAGGGCCAGTCGCTGCCGAGCATCACGCGATCCACGGGCGCCTGCTCGAGGAGCATCCGGACCACGGGCAGCCCCTGGCTGGCCACCTCGAGCCACGCGTTGGGGTAGCGGTTGGCGATCCGGATGGCCTCCTCGGCCTGCAGGGCCCCGGCGTGGCCGAGGATGAAGGTGGTGTCGGGGTTCTCGGCCACGGGCTGCTCGTAGTGGCGCACCTGGGAGCGCCGACGACCGGCCGGCGGCTCGATGTCCACCGGCCCGCAGTGCCACAACACGGGCAGCCCGAGCTCGCCGCAGGCCCGGTAGATCCGCATGGCGCGCTTGTCGTGGGGATAGACGAGCTGCACCGCGGGGTGGATCTTCACCCCGCGCGCCCCGAGCGCCTTCTGCCGCCGCAGCCGCGTCACGGGACGGAGCTCGTAGGGGTGGACCGAGCCGAAGGTAATGAACTCGTCGCGTCCCCGGGTGACCGACAGGTAGGTCTCGGCGTTGCGGGACAGAAACGGCAGCTCGATGGGCAGCAGCACGGCGTTCACGATGCCCAGCTCCCGCATCTCCCGGGCGATGTTGGCCAGGGTGTGGGTCCGCCGCATGCCCCAGGGCGTGGCTGACTTCCACGTGAGATCCGCGGTGAGCCGCTTGAGGTCCGAAGGACGGAAGTTCTTGTTCATGTAGATGTCGAGATCCAGCGGGTGTCCCAGGGGCAGGTAGTGCTCGGTGCGCGGGAACTCCCGCTGCAGATCCAGCCGCTGGGGCGAGGCATAGGTGAGGGCGAGGTGGTTGTGGACATCCACGCTCGGCCCGAAGGCCGGGTCGGCCAGGGCCAGCCGATGGCCATCCCGCAGCTCGAAGTAGTCCAGGCGAGTCAGATCGAAGTGGTTGGCGAAGCGGGAAGCAGACATGTACGTGTTCCTTGGCGGGGGGCGCTGCGCGGAGGCGGAGCGCCCCCCGCCGGTTGGGGGCGATTCGGCTAGCCCCGAGAACGATTCAGCTAGCCCCGACAATAGTCCAAGACGGCTCACGGTGACAATGCGCATGGGAATTGACAACGCAGCCCATCTGGGACCAGATCGAGCATTCAAACGGGCGTGTCTCCGCGCGCCCGCCGCAAAACCGCAGGAGCGTTCTGCTTGTTCGACTGGTTCAAGACCGCCGAGCCCGTGTTGATCCCGGCCCAGCTCCTCACCGCCATGTTCGGCATGGGCTGCACCATCTTCTTTTCCGACTTCGTCAAGATCGTCCGACATCCCCTGGGCGTTGGCCTGGGGGTGGGCACGCAGTGGATCGTGGTGCCGATCATCGGGCAGCTCTTCGTCTGGGGGTTCGGCCTGGGTCCGGGCTGGGCCATGGGTATCCTGCTGGTGACCGTCACCCCGGGGGGCGCCTTCTCCAACCTGCTGACCTTCCTGGCCCGCGGGCACACGCCGCTTTCCATCGCCATCACCCTGGTGGCCACGCTGGGGTGCATCGTCAGCGCGCCGGTGCTGTTGCGGATCTTCGCCGGCGCCCACGTGCCGCCGGATTTCCAATTCCCCACCGGGCGCATCGTCTACGAGGTGCTGCTGTACCTGGTCATCCCCCTCGGGCTCGGGATGCTCGTCGCCCGCTACCTGCGCCGCCGCGCCGCCCTGATTTCGAAGATCGCCATCTGGACCAGCATGGTCCTCGTGTTGGCCATCGCCCTGGGGGCTCTCGGCAGCGGCAAGCTCCAGGTGGCCCGCTACGGCTGGGCGCCGCCGCTGCTCATCGTCGCCTTCGCGGCCACCATCCACTACGCCTCCCTGGAGCTGTTTCGCGCGGTGGGGCGCACCGACGACGAGACGGTGGCCATCGGCATCGAGGTCTCGGTGCGAAACGGTGGGGTGGGCCTGCTGCTCGCCCGGGCCTTCTTCCCGGGGCAGCCGGAGTACTACCAGATGCTCTACACCATCCTGCTGTACACCGGGATCCAGCTCTTCGTCCCGCTGCCCACGGTGATCCGGCACCGACTCGGCCGGGCGCCGGTGCCCTTGCACCAGCCGCGCCCGGCCGCCGAGCCGCACGGGGCCGCGGTCATCGAGCCCTCTGCCGGCAAGGGCGAGGAATCCGGCGCGATGAGGAGCGAGTAGAATCCGGGCGGCTATTCCGGCTATTCCGACTATTCAGTAGCGCGAGGAGGATGGGGCGCTCGACCCGCCGGGGCGGGGCAGGATCCGCTGGGTGGTCTTGAAGTGGACCTTGGCGAAGCGGGGGAGGGCGTCGGCGCCCAGCCTGGCCACCAGCTTGCGGCCGGCGGCGAGCACGGGCGGGCCGGCGCCCTTGGGCAGGGGCATCCCGGCCTGGCGGGACAGGGCGTCCAGTCGGCGCAAAAACTCCACCCGGGCCAGGATGGAGGCCACGGCCACGGCGGGATCCTCCTCGGCCCGGGGGCGCTGATCGAGCCGGATGCGGCGCCCCTGCTCCAGCAGCTTGCGTTGCAGGAGCCGCTCGTCGGCGAAGCGATCCACCAGGGCGTAGTCGGCCGGGGACTGCTGCAGCAGGTCCTCGATGGCGCGGGCGTGGGCCCAGGCCAGCAGGTGGTTGAGGTTCTTGAGCTTGGCGTGGAGCCGGTTGTAGGACTCGGGCCCCACCACCACGGGCTGGTGGGTCACCACCGCCTCCAGCTCGGGGGCGAGCTGACGCATCCGAGCGTCGCCGAGGTGCTTGCTGTCGGCGGCCCCGAGCTCCGCGAGCAGCGGGACGTGCTCTCGCTCCACCCGCACCGCCACCACCACCAGGGGGCCGAAGTAGTCTCCCTTGCCCACCTCATCGCTGCCGATCCAGGCGGCGGGCTTGGGGTCCGGGTGCTTGGCCAGGGCGGCGGCGATGGCGTCGGAGCGCGCCCGCTGGGGATCCACGGCGGCCGGGGCGTCGGGCACCTCCGGCTCGGCGAGCTGCAGCACCGCCGCCAGGGTGGCAGCGTTTGGGCCCTGCAGCACGAGCTTGCCGGAGCGGTAGAAGGTGGCCACGCAGCCCGGCCCGCGCCCGCGCCAGAAGGCGTGGGGGGCCTCGGTGAGCTCGAAGTCGGCTTGCTCGAGCACGGCGCGCAGCTTGGGCTCGTGCGCTGCGTCCACCGCCAGGGTGAAAGTCTGCTGAGGCATGGTGGCGCGCAGGATAGCCCATCGGGGCGGACGGTTCCAATGCCTTCGCTGCGCTTCGGTGGACTGACTTGACTGGATCGGGGAACACGGCATGCTTGCCGCATGACGCACCGCCGGCCCATCTGGCTCGTGGTTGGGCTGCTGCTGCTGGTGGCCGCCGCCGCCGCTGTGCTCTGGATGGTGGTCTCGGGCGACCGGGACGAGGGCGCCCCTCGGCGCTCCGCCGCGGTGCCGCAGCCCGACCCACGGGTGAGCGCCGATCGGGCCCGGCGGCTCAAGGAGGTGCGTCGGCGGCTCCGGAGGCTTGCCTGGAGCCCGGCCCGCCCACGGCTGCTCTCGGGGCGCGTCACCTCCAGCCAGGGCCCCGCCGTGGCCGGGGCCCAGGTCCGCGTGCTGCTCGCCGATGGCCGCGTCCGCGTGGCCCGCACGGACGCGGACGGTCAGTACCGGCTGGCCAACCTCCCCGCCACGGGGAATCGGATGGAGGTGTCGGCGCGGGGGTACCGCTCCCGCACCTTCGAGCCGCTGAAGCTCCCGGCCGCGCCGCGGGTGCGATGGAACGTGGTGCTCGAGCCCGCCGAGGGCGTGCACGGCATCGTGCTGGTGGGGGACTCGGACACCCCGGCGTCGGGCACCCGCCTGCGGCTGGCCACCCGGGGGCGTCGCCGCGCCACCCTCGCCCGGGTCACCGCGGATCTCGGCGGGCGGTTCTCGCTTCGCTGGCCGAAGGACGCGGGGGCCGTGCTCCTGATGGCGTTTCACCCGCAGCACGGCCGCAAGGTCCGCCGCATCGCCGAGCCGGGGGAGGTCACCGTGCGGCTGCCGGGCGGGGGGTACGTCACCGGACGGGTGGAGGACACCGCGGGGCGTCCGGTGACGAAGTTCGCGCTGAGCTCCACCTCGCTGGCGCGGGTGGGCGGCACGGCGCCGCTGCGCTACTTCGATGACGCCCAGGGACGCTTCCGGCTGGGCCCGCTATCAGCGGGTCGGCAGCGGATCCACGCCGTGGCTGACGGCTATCAGCCCGGCCGGACGAAGCCTTACCGGATTCGGCAGGGCCAGACGGTGGAGGGGGTCGTCATCGTCCTGGGGGAGTCTGGCGAGCTCTACGGTCGGGTCACCGACGCGCAGACCGGGCAGCCCATCCGCGGTGCCCTGGTGTTTCCGGCGGAGTGGGCCACCCGACGGCTGGGGGGCGCCGCCGGGGCGGTGGCCGACGACGGGGGCAACTACGTGCTGCGCTCGGTGGCGGGCACGCGCACCACCCTGGCGGTGCGCGCCGAGGGCTACCAGCCCCTGATGGCGGGCGGGGTGGAGTGTCGCCCGGGGCGGCGCGTGCGGCGGGACTTTCGGCTGACACCGCTTTCCCGCGGGGAACGGCCGCGCCATCAGCTCACGGGCATCGGGGCGGTGCTGCGCAAGACCCCACGGGGGATGTACGTGCAGCAGCTCCTCGACGGTGGGCCGGCCGCCGACGCGCTGAGCGAGCGCGACCTCATCGTCATGGTGGATGACGTGGACGTGGCGGATCTTTCCATGATGGAGGTCGTCCAGAAGATCCGCGGCGAGTCCGGCACCGACGTGGTGCTCTGGGTCCGCCGGGGGCAGGAGCCCCCGCGGCGAGTGGTCCTCACGCGCGCGCGCGTGAGCTATCCTCGGAAGCGTTGAGGGAAGCGTTGAGGGAAGCGTTGAG
>CAYFWA010000089.1:4291-5939 GCA_964346625.1 uncultured Myxococcales bacterium | reverse complement strand
CGTTGAGGGAAGCGTTGAGGGAAGCGTTGAGGGAAGCGTTGAGGGAAGCGTTGAGGGAAGCGTTGAGATGAGGCTCACGGACCCAGGATATCGCCGCGCGTCCCGCGGATATCGCCGCGCGTCCCGCGGATATCGCCGTGCGTCCCGCGGATATCGCCGCGCGTCCCTCGCGTTGGGGCTCTTTCTCGGCTGGGGAGGGCTCTGCGTGATGCCGGGATGCGAGGCGGCCAAGCGCGAGGCGGCGGCGGATGGATACCAGCAGGAGCTGCAGCGGCATCGGAAACGGTTCCGGGCCTTCCAGCAGGCCTACCCGACCATCGAGGCGCGGCTCAAGCCGCTGCGGCGGAGCCAGCCCCGCGAGGCGGCGCGGGTCATCCGGACGCGCCTGCTCCCGCTGCTCGACAGGCTGGTGGACGGCTACGGGCCCATGATCGACAAGGGCCGCGCCTACGTCGCCCTGCTCTCCGAGTCGGTGGAGTCCCGCCCGACCCTCGAGGCGCAGCTCGCCGTGTTCCGGCGGCAGCGGGAGCAGTGGGAGGAGATCCAGCGGACCTACCGCGAGGAGGCGCGGCTGTTCGAAAAGGGCGAGCCCGATCCGGATCATCTGCAGGAGCTGTTCGACCGCCGCATCGCCGCGGCGCGCCGGTTGCAGTAAAATCCCCTTCTCCGCAGGTCACGCGTCACCAGCGAACGCTTGCGAAGAACCTACGGTTTCCGGAGCTCTGGGAGCCCCTCGAGCCCCTTCGGAGGTTGACCCCGTGCGGATGTGTTTGCTCGCCTCGGGCTCCAACGGCAACGCCTGCCTGGTGGAGGCAGGGCCGCAGCGGCTGCTCATTGACGTGGGGATCGGCCCGCGCGTCCTGGCCGCGCGCTTGCGGCCGCTGGGGCTGTCCCCGACGGATCTCACCGACGTGTGGCTGACCCACGAGCACACCGACCACGTCCGTGGCCTCGCGCCGCTTTTGCGGCTGCACCCGGGGCTGCGGGTCCACGCCACCGGGGGCACCCGGGCGGCGCTGCCGTCCACGGTGGCGCGCCACGTCCGCCGCGTCAGCGCGGATCGCGACTTCGTGGCCGGGGCCTTGAAGGGGCGCCCCTTCGAGGTGTCCCACGACGCCCGGGAGCCGGTGGGCTATCGGGTCGAGCACGATGGGAACAGCCTGGGTTATGTCACGGACCTGGGGTTTTTCGACGCGACGGTGGTGGAGCCGCTGGCCGGGGCGGACGTGCTCGTCGTCGAGTCGAACCACTGCCCCAATCGCCTCGCCCGGGGCCCGTATCCGGCGTACCTCAAGCGTCGGGTGGCCGGGCTCCAGGGGCACCTGAGCAACCCCCAGGCCTGCTCCCTGCTCACCGAGCTGATGCACCCGGGGCTGCGCTTCGTGGCGCTGGCCCATCTCAGCGGGGAGAACAACACCCCCGCCGCCGTACGGCAGGCCCTGGGCGACGTGCTGGAGCCCCTCGGATCCGACGGCTGGGCCTTGGGCCGGCGGGACGGGGCGCTGGATCCCATCTGGTGGGACGCCGCGGGGTCGGCGCAGCGCGGCGGCCAGCTCCGGCTCCCCTGGTAGCCCGCCCGTCGGTAGCCCACTTGTCGGTAGCCCACTTGTCGGTAGCCCACTTGTCGGTAGCCCACTTGTCGGTAGCC
>CAYFWA010000089.1:4086-4191 GCA_964346625.1 uncultured Myxococcales bacterium | reverse complement strand
CACTTGTCGGTGGCCCACTTGTCGGTGGCCCACTTGTCGGTAGCCCACTTGTCG
Source organism: uncultured Myxococcales bacterium (assembly GCA_964346625.1). Classification (GTDB taxonomy): domain Bacteria; phylum Myxococcota_A; class Polyangia; order HGW-17; family JAJRWW01; genus CAYFWA01. Next base: position 4,137 of record CAYFWA010000089.1, on the reverse strand, counting down.
CGCTACCCCAACCAGCGCTTGAGCCAGCCGCGGGGGGGGCGATCCGTTGGC
>CAYFWA010000089.1:0-3986 GCA_964346625.1 uncultured Myxococcales bacterium | reverse complement strand
GTCGCGCTACCCCAACCAGCGCTTGAGCCAGCCGCGGGGGGGGCGATCCGTTGGCGGGGGGTCCGTCCCCGGCGGGTGGGGCGTGAGGCGAGCCGGGACGGCGCCCTCGTCCAGCTCGGCCTGCACGTCGAGCAGCGTGGGGTACCAGCGGGTGGTCTGGCCTCTCGGCGCCTCGTCCGTTGGCGGGAGCGGGGGCGGGGGCGTCGGGGTGGGCTCGCGCTGCAGGGTCTCCGGGTCGGGGACGGTGAGCGCCTCGTCGCTGATGGGGCGGTCGTTGAACACGGCGCGCACGCGGCGCATCCAGCGCCCAAAGGCGTCGAGCTCCCCCTCCGACTTGAGCAGGGGCAGCACCTGCTGGCCGAAGGGCAGCAACATGTTCGCCTGCACGAGCTCATCGGGCAGGTGGGCGCCCCGGGTCCGCAGGGGCTCGAGCAGCTCCTCGCGCAGGTCGTCCAGCCGGAGCCGTTGCTCCTCGGTGATGGGGGCGCTGCGAAACAGCTCGTCCCACATCACCAGCTCGTGCTGCAGCCCCGCGCGTAGATCGGGCTCCAACTGGCGGAAGGCGGCTACGCGATAGCGGGCGTAGTGCTCCAGCAGCTCCGGGTCGGCCAGCCAGCGGTCGAGGTACCCCACCAGCTCGGGGCGGGCCAGCAGGGAGGCGTTTTCCCGCACCACCTGCATGACGTTCAGCCGCTCCTCGGACTGCGGGGCGAGGGTGGCGCCGTGGTCCGCGAGCGTGGCCTCCAACGCGGCGATACACGCCGCCACCGGCTCGGTGGCGGCCTCGAGGGTGGCGTCCGGGTTGAGCATGGGCTCGGCCTCGACCTCCCCTGACCGGGCCTTGAGGGCGGCGCGAAACTCGTCGATGCGTCGGTAGACGTAGCGGTCCGACTGGAAGGTGATCCGGGCCGTGATGTACCAGTCGTCGATGGAGCGCCGGCGATCCGTGCCGAAGGGGCGATCCAGCATGGAGCGCAGCACCCCCTCGAGCGCCGGAAACTGGGCGTCCCGCCGGTGGATCTGCTCCAGGGTGACCTCCCGCTGCGCGTCCACCAGGGAGCGCACGCCACCGCCGTAGCGCTGCTGTACCATCTGCAAAAAGCGGCGATCCCGATCGGTGCGGTAGGGAGAGGCCTCGAGCTCCTCGCCGATGCGCCGCGCCGCCTCGAAGTACGCCTCGGCTTCTTGCTCCGTGTGCTCCGAGATGAGGTGCCGCGAGTCCACCAGCAGCTTCCCGCTGAAGGCCGCCAGCATGCCCTTCTTCTCGAGGGAGCGGACGTCAGCGGCCGAGGCCCGGGCCGCGAAGCTCAGGCCGGCGGCCTCGAAGAGCTGCTGGCGACGCTCCAGGTCGTCTTCGGGCAGCACGCCGTCCACCAGCTCCAGCACCAGGCGTTGGATGCGTCGGGGGACATCCAGCGCCCGGATGGTGGCGCCGCAGAGCACCACCCAGGGCGCGTCCACCACCTCTCCCGTGTGGGGGTTGGTGACCCGGGATCGGGTGGCGTAGCGGTCGATGTTGTCGGCGACGAACTGCAAGAACCCTTGGACCAGTGCCGCCCGCTCGGCTTCGGAGGAGTCGGAAGGGAGCCGGGAGAAAGCCTGTTGGAGCTGCTGATGCAGGCGCTGCCTGCGGGAGGCGATGCGCTCGCGCAGTCGATCCTCGTTGGGCAGGTCTCGCAGCTCCTGGGTCCGGCTCCCGGGTGGCTCGACGTGCTCGCTGTGGGGCATCAGCAGACCTCGGGAGGGGGGCAGGCGACGGGTGCTCGTTCGGGGCGCTTTGACGCCTGGATCGAGGGCTTGGGGCTGCGGCGGCGGCGCATGGGTGGGCGACTCCTGCCCATCATCATTATCCGCGTGACCCCTCCCTGTCACCCCTGGATTCACATCTTCTCTTGATTCCAGAGAGTTTGCGTTTCGACACGCGGTCTCGCCTCCCGGGGCGGGGCCCCGGGGAGGGGTCCCGGGATCGATGAGGGCAGCTCAGCGCGGGACCGCTTCACCGAAGAAGGGCACGACCCGCTCCTGCTCGAGGTTCCCCAGCAGGGTCGCCACCTCCTGGCGCAGCGGCGGCAGGTGGGGGGGAACGGGGCGCCCCCGGTCCTCGAGCCGCTCCAACGCGCGGTCGAGCCCCGCGCGTAGCTTCTCGTACCAGGACACCGTGCGCTCCACCAGCGGCAGAAACCGCGTGAGCTCCAGGTGGGCCGCGGCCAGCCGCTCACGGTATCGGGCCTCGTCCACCAGGAAGGAGAGCCGGCCGTCTCGCGACCACGGCACGGGCCAGCGGGGCGGCCCGCCCGGCCCTGCGAGCCAGTCGTGCCACACCACGCGGCCTTCCGGCTGCAGCCGAGCCCGACACGAGGCGTACAGCGTCTCTTTGTCGGGCACGTGCATGTCCACGTGCTGCAGCCAGATCAAGTCCCAGGCGTGCGCCGCCTCGCCGGGCAAGGGGGCGCAGGCCTCCGCGCAGCGGTGCTCCACCCGTCCCTCGAGGTCGAGCCAGCGGGTGAGCGCCCGCCCTGCGTCGCACAGCGCTTCGGACAGCTCCACGGCGGTGACCCGGGCTTCATGCTCGAGCGCCAGCAGCCGGGCCGAGCCGCCGAGCCCGGCGCCGAGATCGAGCACCCGCGCCCCCGGCGCGGGGGCCACCCAGGAGGCGAGCTCTCTCGAGGCCTCCAGTCCGCCGGCGTGGAGCTGATCGTGCGCGGCCACATCCTCGAGGGTCAGCGCCGCGCGGGGTTTTCCTCGCCGCTCGAGATCCCGGGTGATTCGCGCGAGATCCCCGCGCGGCGCCCAGTGCGCCTCGAGGGCTGCGTGTAGCTCCGGGGCAGACAGGGGGTCCATGGGCTAGCGGCTCCCCGTGGCCTTGGCGCCGGCGCCGGCGCCGGCGAGGATGAACACCCGGCGCTGGAGCATGGAGACGCGGTCGGATTGTCGATCCAGCACCTCCACCTCGAGCTGATGCAGCCCCAGGGCCCGGGGCGGCAGGGTCCAGGAGGCGCGCAGGCGCAGGCGCCGGGGCTGGAACGAGAACCGCCGCTTCACCTCGCAGGCCTTTTTCTTCTCGGCCACCAGGCGGCCCTGCTTGTCGCGCAGGCGCAGGGTACACACGAGGCTCACGCGGTGATAGTAGCCCTGCTCTGCGAGCAGCCGCATCCCCCCCACTGCGAAGTCGAGGTGATAGGTCTTTCCCGCCCGCAAGAACAGACCCGGCAGCGGCGGCCCCCCCGGCTGCTGGCGGATGTTGAGCCCCTGCACGCGCAGCGTCGGCAAGGGGGAGATGCGCCGCCCCGTGATCTGGAAGCTCAGGGTGCGGCTGGCGTGGCCCTGGGCCGTGTGGTCCACCGCCCGGAGCTTGAGGGTCCAGCGCCCGCGCGGAGCGAACTCCGGGATGATCAGCGGGATGCGGAGCTTCCGGTGCCCGCCCCCGCCGGCCTCGCCCCGGATGCGGTGGGCCTTTTTTCGTACGAGGTAGAACCCGTGGTCCGGGCCCACCAGGCCCACGCCGAGGTCGACCTTGGCGGGAGCGGCCCAGCCGGCCACGATGAGATCCACGTTGACGCGCTCGCCTCTCATGAAGGTCTGGCGGGGGACCTGGCTGGCGCCCGACAGCCGCACGGCGTAGATGCCCAGGCCCCCCGGGAGCAGCTTGAACCGATGCTGCGCCCGGGCGGTGTGGCCGGAGGCCGGGTCGGAGATCCCGAGCCGGAGCAGATACTCCCCCTGTGGGAGATCCGCGGGGAGGGGGATCCCCCAGCGGATCGGGATCTGGCGGGTGCGAAAGGGCAGCGTGTCGGAAAACAGGGTTTCGTCAGACATGTGGCGGACCACGCCCGCCCCGTCCACGATCTCGGCCTTGCCCTTCACCACGACGCGGAACCGGGTCTGCCCCGTCTTGGCAGGCCGCCCGGTGGAATTCGGCTCCCGCGGACGGTCGGCGGTGCGCTCCATGGACGGACGGTCGGCGGCGCGCTCCATGGAAGGACGGG
>CAYFWA010000088.1:0-13932 GCA_964346625.1 uncultured Myxococcales bacterium | reverse complement strand
TGCGAGAGCTCTCGCACACGGCCTTCGGCGGCCGGGATCTGGGCGAGGCGGCCGACGTGTACGAGGCCATGGTGCGCGATCCGGACTGCCTGGTGGTGGTGACCCTGTCGGGGGCCATGACCGTAGCCAAGATGGGCCTGCTTCTGACCCGGATGATCGACCAGGGCATCGCCCACGTGGTGGTGTCCACCGGCGCTCTGATGGCCCACGGGTTCGTGGAGTCCATGGGCGGCACGCACTTCAAGTACGACCCGTCCATGGACGACACGGAGCTGTACAAGCGCGGCTACAACCGGGTCTACGACAGCCTGGAGCTGGAGCAGAACCTCGACGACACCACCAGGCTGGTGGAGGCGGCGCTGCGCGACTGGCCTGCCGACCGGCCGGTGTCGAGCCGGGAGCTGCACCGCGCGCTCGGCCGCCTGCTGCACGAGCGGGGCCTGGGCCCGGGCATCCTGCCCTCGGCCTACGCGCACCAGGTGCCCATCTACGTCCCGGCCTTTACCGACTCGGAGCTCGGCCTCGACTTCATGTACGCCAACGAGCAGCGCCGGCTCGACGGAATGCCTCCCTTGCGCTTCGAGCCCTTCGGGGACCTGTATCACCTGCTCGAGCGCTTCGAGCGGGCCACCCGCCTGGGGATCTTCACCATCGGCGGCGGCGTGCCCCGCAACTGGGCCCAGCAGATCGCGCCCCTGCTCGACGGTTTGATCACGCGCTTCGGGCGCGAGGCCGAGATGCGCCGCATCCACTACGGGGTGCGCATCTGCCCCGAGCCGGTCCACTGGGGCGGGCTGTCGGGCTGCACCTACCAGGAGGGCGTGTCCTGGGGCAAGTTCGTCCCCCCCGAGCTGGGCGGCCGCTTCGCCGAGGTGCGCTGCGACGCCACCATCGGCTGGCCCATCTTGCAGCTCGGCCTCGAGCAGCGTCTGCGCGCCGACCCCCCGGCCCACCTGCGGCTGGCTTCGTCGCCGGTTCCGAAAGGCCCGCCCGATCCGTCTTGACGACCCGGCGCGATCCGAGTAAAAGGTCTCTCTGGCTGCGGGAATAGCTCAGTTGGTAGAGCACGAGCTTCCCAAGCTCGGGGTCGCGGGTTCGAGCCCCGTTTCCCGCTACCGAGGCGGCTCCCTGGGGAGCCGCCTCGTTTCGTTTTGGGCTCGCGTTGGGCTCGCGGTGTGCGCCGGTTCGGAGGGCGCTCGCTCCCACTTTTGCCCACACTGCTGCAGCCAGGCGTTCGGCGGGGCGGGGGCCTACCTCGTCTCCGCCACCAGGGCGGTGAGGGCGTCGAGCCGGGCGCGACGGCCCGCGGCGCGCTCGGCCGGGGGCCGGGCGCGCAGGCCGGTGAGCTCGCGCTGCACCGCGCTGGCGAGCTCGTCGCGCAGCCGCTCGGGATCGCGGTGCGCGCCGCCGGGCGGCTCTGGCACTTGCGCGTCGGCCAGGCCGAGGGTCTGGGCGTCCTCGGCGGTGAGCCGCAGCGGCGCGGCCAGCTCGTCGGCGCGGCTGGGGTCGCCGTGCTCGACGCGGGCGGCGCGCTCGGGGGTCACGGGCGCGCAGATGGCGTTTTCCAGACACAGCACCCGATCGGCCACGGTGAGCCCGAGGCCGATCTCGCCGTAGGCTTCGCCCACGACCACGGCCAGGCTCGGGCCAGGCAGATCCAGCAGCAGCGTGGCGAGCTCGGTCAGCGGGGGACCGGCCGCGGCGTCCTGCGCGGGGTCGGGCAGGGCGTCGAAGGCGGTGTCGACCAGGGTGAGCAGGGGCAGCTCGAAGCGTGCGGCCAGCTCCACCACCCGCGCGGCCTTGCGCAGGCCCGCCGCTGAGGGCAGCCGCGAAAGCGGCCGGTCCCCATCCCCGGCGCGGCCCCGGCCGTGGCAAAGCACCGCCACCCGCCGCCGCTGCAGATACCCCAGGCCGCAAAGCAGCGCGGCGTCGTCGGCCTCCACCCGGTCTCCGTGCAGCTCCACGAAGTCCTGCACCAGGGACTCCAGCAACTCGGCGGGGCGGGGCCGGCCGGGGTGGCGCGCGATCTGGACCCGCTGCCAGGGAGTGAGGCTCTGCTGCAGCCGGCGCCGCTCGGCGTCGGCCTTGCGCCGCAGCCGCTCGAGCTCCGCCACGTCCTCGGCGTCGGCCGCGGTCCGCGCCTCGAGCTCGTGGATCCGGCGCTCCAGTGACAGCAGGGGTCGTTCGAAATCCAGGACGATGGGATGGCTCATGGCGGTCGGTTCCGGCGACGGTTTCCAGGGGTCCGCCCTCTGGTTGGGATGCGCCCCGGGGCGGACCCGCGGGGCCCGCGGCGGGGCCCGCCGCGGGCTCAGCACGGCGGGCTCGGCGTGGCAGCCGGGCCCATTGTAACGCCAGGGGGGGCTCACCGTCCACGCCGCTGGCAGCCGAGGCAGCCGAGGGCGGCGGGGGGGGGGGACGCGCAACTCTTCTTGCGCTTCGGCCACCCATCGGCGAAAATCAAGGCGAGCAGTAAACTGCAGGACTACTCCCATGCGATACGACGAACACCGATTGGAATCACGGCGGCCCCCGGGACCCGCCGCGGCCGCTGGCGCCCACTCCCGCGAACGGCCCGGCGGCGCTCGCCGCCTGTTGACCCTGCCCGCCCGGCCGGTGCTGCCCGCCCGGCTGGCGGTGCTGGCCCTCGCGGTGCTGCCGGCCCTGTCGGCGCTGCCCACCGGGTGCGCCAACGGCAACCCCGGCAACGGGAACAACAACGAAAACGGCAACAACAACACCATCAACCCGGACGGGGGGGGGCAGCTCCCGCTGGGGATGAACTGCTCGTTTAGCTGGGAGTGCAACACCCAGCTCTGCCTGGGGGTCGGCCCGGAGCTCATCTGCAGCCTGGCTTGCGCCTCGGATCCGTGCCCCGAGGGCAGCTACTGCGCCCACGTGGACGTCCAGATCGCGCCCGCCGGCGAGCCGGTGCCCCCCTCGGGCTTCTACTGCCTGCCCGACCGGGGGGGGCTGTGCAAGCCCTGCGGCTCGGACGTCAACTGCGCCTTCGCCGGCGACCGCTGTTTGGATCTGGGGGGCGGGGTGAAGGTCTGCGGGCGCGACTGCTCCTACGACGGCACCTGCCCGGTGGGCTACGAGTGCCGGCAGGGACAGTGCTGGCCGCTCGGGGACACCTGCGACTGCACCGCCGAGCGGGCGGGGGCCACGCGCTCGTGTCAGAACATGAACGAGTTCGGCGTGTGCCAGGGCGTGCAGACCTGCGGCGCCGAGGGCTGGGACGACTGCTCGGCCAAGATTCCGAGCTTCGAGGTCTGCAACGGCGAGGACGACGACTGCGACGGCCACCTGCCCAGCGACGAGCTGGACGCCGACCAAAACGGCATTATCGACTGCCTCGAAAACTGCACACCCACCGACGAGGTGTGCAACAGCAAAGACGACGACTGCAACGGCATCGTGGACGATGGGGATCCAGTGGAGCTGTGTGGCAGCGTGCCCAACGGCGAGACGGCGTGCCTGCACGGCGAGTGCGTCATCGGGTCCTGTGAGAGCGGCTGGGTGGACGTGGACGAGGACCTCACCAACGGCTGCGAGTGCGAGCTCAGCGTCTCCGGCGGTGAAAACTGCGGGCAGGCCGAGGTGGTGGGGCCGCTGTCGGACGGCGGCGGCGGCACCACGGAGGTGCGCTCGGGCATCCTGCAAGATGGACAGGAGCGCTGGTACCAGGTCCAGGCGGTGGACGAGCCCGACAGCGGCGCGGGCGCCTGCGACGACTTCCACCTGCGGATCCAGTTTACCCAGAACCCGTCGAACGTCTACAAGTTCGACGTCATCGAGGCCCAGTGCCAGGGCGACGCGGCCTGCCCCTCGGCAGTGACGGACTTCCAGTTCTACACCAACTTCCGCGACGGGGTGGAGCCGAACATCACCGGCGAGTGCCCCTGCTCGGACACGCCGGGGGAGGGCGAAAACGAGTGCACGGACCAAAGCGGCGTGTATATGATCCGCCTGTTCCGCGAGCCTGGCGCGCCGTTGACCTGCGACCCCTACGAGCTGGAATTTACCAACGGCGTCCACGCGGCGCCCATCTGACCCATCTGATCTGGTGATCTGGCACCTCCCCGTCGGCGTGGGCTCGCCCGAGCCGCGAGGCTCTTCGCGCCCGCGAGCGCCGACTCGTTTCCCGCAATGGACGTGAAGAAATACACGCTGCGTCGCAGCGCCCCGCCCCCCCGGGTGGACTTCGGCGACGCCCTGGACGCCGAGCAGCGCCAGGTGGTGGAGGCGCCGCCGGGCTACGTGCTGGCGGTGGCCGGCGCGGGCTCGGGCAAGACCCGGGCGCTGACCCATCGGGTGGCCCGCTTGATCCTGCAGGGCACGCCCCCCGAGCGGCTGCTGCTGTGTACCTTCACCAACCGCGCCGCCCGCGAGATGACCCGCCGGGTGCAGGAGCTGGCCGACGTGGAGCTGCGCGGCCTGTGGGCCGGCACCTTTCACCATGTGGGCAACCGGATCCTGCGCCAGCACGCCGATCGGCTCGGCCTGTCGCCGGACTACTCGATCCTGGATCGCGGCGACGCCACGGACCTGATGGGGCGCGTGGTGGCCGAGCGCGCCGGGGGCCGCCGCACCGCGCGGTTTCCCCAGCCGGGGCTGCTGCTGAGCATGATCTCGTCGGCCGCCAACACCATGGTCCCGCTTTCCACGGTGCTCGAGGGCGACTACGCCCGGTTCGTCCACCAGCAGGAGGCCATCGCGCACGTGGCGGAGGCCTACGCCGAAAAGAAGCGCCAGCTCAATTTGCTGGACTTCGACGATCTGCTCGGGGGTTGGCTGACCCTGCTGCAGGAGCACCCCGACGTGGCCGAGCAGCTCCAGCAGCGCTTTTTGCACGTACTGGTCGACGAGTATCAGGACGTCAACCGGCTGCAGGCCACCCTCACCGACGCCATGGCCCTCGGTCACGACAGCCTCACGGTGGTGGGAGACGACGACCAGTCCATCTACGCCTTTCGGGGCGCCTGGCCCGACGCCATGCTGCGCTTTTCCGAGCGCCACCCCACGGCGCAGATCCATCGCATCCAGAGCAACTACCGCTCCCGCCCGGAGGTGCTGCGACTGGCCAACGCCTCCATCTCCCACAACCGCCGGCGCCACGAAAAGCAGCTCCGCCCGGTCCGGTCTCCGGGGACGCTCCCGGTGGTGGTCTCGGTGCAGGATGTCTACCAGCAGGCCGCCTTCGTGGCTCAGCGGGTGCTGGAGCTCCACGAGGACGAGGGGCTGCCCCTGTCGGCCATGGCCGTGCTGTATCGGGCCCACGCCCACAGCCTTGAGCTGCAGGTGGAGCTGACCCGGCGGCAGATCCCCTTCACCGTGCGGGCCGGGCTGCGCTTTTTCGAGCAGGCCCACATCAAGGACGCCCTGGCGCACCTGCGCTGGCAGGTCAACCCCCTGGACGAGCTGGCCGGCATGCGCGTGTTGCGCCTGCTGCCAGGCGTGGGGGCGGCCACCGCCACCCGGGTGCTGCAGCACCTGGCCCAGCGGCCCCCGGCCTGCCTCTCGGCGGGGCTGCGGGCGACCCTGAGCGCCTCCGGGATCACCGGGCGGGGCCGGGCGCAGATCAAGGCCCTGGTGCCGCTTTTCGAAGGGCTAGACGCGCAGCCGGCGCCCGGGCCGGCCCTGCGCACCGTGGGCGCCGGCCCGTACCGCGAGATCGCCCTGGGGCGCTACGCCAACGCCGAGACCCGGCTCGAGGATTTGGGCCAGCTCGCCGATTTCGCCGACCCGTACGAGGATGCCGGCACCTTCCTGCAGGAGATCTCGCTGATGGCCGGCATGGCGGCCGAGGGGTTCCAACCCGGCGAGCCCCCCGACGACCAGCTCACCCTCTCCACGGTGCACCAGGCCAAGGGGCTCGAATGGGACGCCGTGTTCGTGCTGTGGCTGTGCGAGGGGCATTTCCCTTCTGCCATGGCCCTGCGAGACCCCGACGGCGAGGAAGAAGAGCGCCGGTTGTTTCACGTGGCCGCCACCCGCGCCCGCAATCACCTGACCCTGGTCCACCCCATCCTGGCCGAGCAGGGGGGGCTGAGCCGGGTGCTCACCCGCCCGTCGCGCCTGCTGGTGGAGCTGGATGCCGGGCCCGCGGCCCCGGGCGCGGGCGGCGACGCCCCGGCGGAGCTGTTCGAGCGCTGGCGGGTGGAAGAGGCCTACGAGGACGACGCAGAGGCGGAAAACGGGCTTGGCCCCACCACCGGAGAGGGGGGCGCGGGAAACGACCCGATCCCCTTCTGAATCCACAAGGACGGGGGAGCAAGGGCGTCGGGCAGGCCGCCGTCAGCGCGGTCCCGCCAGAGCGCAGCGCCTCAACGCGCGCGGGGTTGGAGCCGGGGCGCGGCGGGGGCCTCGCCGGTCATCCGCTCCAGCTCCAGCTCGGGCGAGACCGTGCCCCGACGGTGGGCGCGGCGGCGCAGGTCGGCCAGCACCATGCGCAGCGCGCCCAGAAAGCACGTGATCTGCTCGTCGGTGAGCTCGCCCATGTTCGCGATCTGGAAATAGCGCCCGGCCAGGGCTTCCTTACACCCGTAGATGATGAAGCCGCGCTGGCGCATCCCGTGATACAGGTCCTCCCAGTGGATGCCCTCGGGTACCGCCGGGGTGAGGATGGTGTGCGACTCGCGCCCGGTCTCGGTGAAGAAGGAAAAGCCCATGGAGCGCATCTCTTCCCGGATCCACTGGTTGCGCCGCCGATAGATCTCTTGCCGGTCCTCGGCCAGGTACTCGTCCACCGCCGCGTCCAGCGCATAGATGTTCGACACGGCCGGGGTAAACGGCGTCTGCTCCAGGCCCACCTCGTAGCGGCGGTAGCGCTTGAGGTTCAGGTAATACACCCGCGGGTCCACGTCCTCGATGCGCTGCCAGACTCGCTTGTGCACGCAGGCCATGGCCACGCCGGAGATGGCGTGCAGGCACTTGTTGGCGCTGGAGATGCACAGGTCGATCTGGTCCTCGATGACGTCGATGGGCTCGCCCCCCAGGCTCGCCACCGCGTCCACGATGAACAGGCGGTCCTGCTCCCGACAGATCCGGCCCACCTCGCGCACCGGGTTCATCAGCCCCACCGAGGTCTCGTGGTGACACATCACCACTACCGCGATGTCGGGGTCGGCGGCGAGCAGCGTCTGCACGTCCTGCGGATCCACCGCCTCGCCCCACTCGTAGCGCAGCACCACGTGGTCCATCTTGTGGAGCTGGGCGATCTCCTCGAACCGCTCGCCGAAGGCTCCGTTGGCCACCACCAGCAGCTTCTTGTCTTGGGGTACGGTGGAGGAGATGGCCGCCTCCATCCCGCTGGTGCCCGAGCCGGTAATGAGCAGCACCTCGTGCTCGGGGCCGCCGCCGAAGACCCGCTTGAGCCTGCGCCGTAGCTGCGCCAGCAGCACCGAAAACGTCTCGTCGCGGTGACACACGTCGTGGTGAACCAGGGCGCTCTTGACCCGGGCGGAGGTCACCACGGGCCCGGGGTTGAACAGCGTGTAGTGATATGGCGTGTTTTCGTTGAGGATGCCCTCGACGTAGGCCAGGGTCCGCTCGGGGTTCGAGACCGTCCGCGGGGGCCCGGACTGTCGAGGCAGCGACTGCAGATCCTCGCCGTACATGCCCAGCAGCCACTCGGCGTGGCGCAGGGTCTCGGGCGTGTCGATGTCTTGCCACAGGGCGCCGCCGATGTCGTGCCCCAGCAGCTCGCGCCGCTCGGCCAGCACGCGCAGCCCGTCGGTGACCCGGGGGTTTTCGAACTGCTCCAGGGCGCCGAAGATGCTCTCGGACAAAAGCGCCACCCGGGTGTCCACCGCGTCTCCCTGGCGGACCGACCGACCCAGGGCCGTGACGTACTCGACGTCGAGCTTCACCTTGATCTGGTTCTCGCTGTCGTAGACCCGGCTGACGTTCGGGTCCACGCCCAGGTGGGTGTGGCCGTTGGGCACGTAGGCCTGCAGGCCGAGCAGCATGTCGGGGCTGTAGATGTGGTCGGCCATGGTCAAAAAGAAAGGCCGGCCCGCCACCGCCTCCCGGGCGGCCAGCAGCGAGAGACCGGAGTTTTTTTCCCACCGGGGGTTTTCCACGAACCGCACCCCCGGCTCGCGTGACAGTCGGCGGCGGATCTCGTCCCCGCGATAGCCGAGCACCACGATGATCTCCTCCACCCCGGCCTCCCGCAGACAGCGCAGGTTGCGCTTGAGCAGGGGAACCCCGGCCACCGGCAGCAGCGGCTTCGGGTGCTCGGAAAATCCGCTGAAGCGCTCGCCCTTACCGGCGGCGAGGACTACGGCTACGTTCGTATTCGGAGTCACGGTCTCTTCTCCTTGGAAGCGATGCAGGGGACGCGCAGGCGCAAAGCGCCTTTCGGACCTGGACCTTCGGCGCGTCGAGCCCACCACCCAAGCAGGAATCGTGCCAGATAACAAAAACGAAATTGTTCGTAAATATCAAAACGATACTTTCCCCCCCAGTGGTTGGGAGCGTCCGAACTTCACCAGTTCCGTCAGCTTTTCGACACCCAGAAGATCCCCAACACCCCTTCGGAAAGCGAACCGAGCGCGCCCCCTGTCCCGTCACCCGGCCGGGCGTCGGCTGGAGACGGGCCGTGCCAAACGGAGCCGGACGGCTCAGCGGGACGCCGGGGGATTCGAATCCGGGGGCACCACCACGAAGGTGTCGCCCGCGAGCTCGAGCCGGTAGAGCCGCTCCCCCACCAGGCTGCGGCCCTGCAGATGATACAGGGCGAAGGCCCCCCGGCGCCCTGGCGGATGCTCGGCGCTGCTCACCGAGCTCACGCCGCGGACGGGCACGGGCGCCGAGGGCCCGGTCAGCTCGGCGCGCAGGGGCCGGTGCAGGTGCCCGTGGATCACCAACTCCGCCCCGGCGCGGGCCAGCACCTGCCGCAGGGCAGGAGCGTCGGTGAGCCGGTTGTGCCACCGGGCCGCGCGAGGCTGGGGGGGGTGGTGCACTGCCACCAGCCGAAAGCGATCCACAAGGGCCGGGTGCGTGAGCACCTGCTCGAGCCGCTCGAGCTGGGCCGCGCCCAGGGTCCCCACCGCCAGCAGCGGCGCGCTGGGGCGGGCGCTGTTGCAGGCCACCACGGCCAGGCCCCGGCGCAGTCGCACCCGCGGCCACCGATCCCCTGCGAAAGGCGGATCGGAGCGCAGGTGCTCGGCAAACACCCGCCCAAAGGCATCGGCACGCTCGCTGGAGCGCAGGTAGGCGTCGTGGTTGCCGGGCAGCACGGTGACGTCCCGGGGGTCGAGCCCGGCCCGGGCGAGCCCCTGCCAAAAGGCCCGCAGCTCCACCTCGGCGCCCACCGTGGACACGTCACCGCTGACCACCACGTGGTCGGGCGCGAGGCCCGCCACGGCCTCGAGGGCGGCCACGGTGATCTCACGGCGGTGAATCTTGCGGCGGCGCACCAGGGCGTTGATCCCACCGAGCAGGCGCTTGTCGAGGGCGTGCCAGGGGCGCAGCGCCCAGGGGGCGAACAGGTGTGGGTCGCTCAGGTGCGCGATGCGTAGCTCGCGGTCGCCCGGATCCGGCTGGGTCCGAGGCGGCTTTTGCCCGCCGGCCCGTGGCCGCGGCGGGAGATCTGTCGCATCAGTCGTCCCCACGCGAGACCCCCTTCCACAAAAGGAGCTGGTAGCCCATCATCACGAAGTTGAGCGCGGCGCCGGCCACCGTCGCCCAGAAGGCCCAGTGCAGCACGCCGAGGGCCGCGGTCACGAGATAGGCGAAGATGAAAAAGTCTCGTCGCCCCAGGTACTTGAGACCCGACAGCAGGCGCCCCAGCGGCCCCGGTCCCTCGTCTTTGGCCGGCGGCGGCGCCTCCCCCCGGTGCCCCGCCCGGGCCGCGGCGGCTTCGGCCTCCTGGTCGAACCACCACTTGAACAAAAACTCGTCGGGGATGCCCAGCCGGTGGATGTGGCGAAACACCGCGGCGTTGTAGAAGGTGAAGGCGAACACCGCGAAGGCCCCGGCCCACAGGTACACCGGCTGGTCGAATCGACGGAAGGCGCCCACCGCCATCCCGGCCATGAAGGCCGCGTTGACCACGAAGTCGCCGTAGATGTCCAGCCAGGCGCCAAAGGTGCTGCCCTGGTACTTGACCCGGGCCAGCTCCCCGTCGCAGTTGTCCAGGATCAGGCTGACCATCAGCAGCGACGCCCCCAGCACCGGCCAGGGTCCGGCGCCCACCGCCACCAGCACGGCGGCGACGAGGCCCACCAGAATGGACAGCAGCGTGATCTGATTGGGGGTCACGGGCAGCCCGAGCAGCACCGCCGAGAGACGCACCGAGATCCGCCGCACCAGCAACCAGCAGATCACCCCATCGATCTCCAGGGGCTTGATGGACTGGGCCAGCAGGGCTCGGCGGGCCCGACGGGCGTCGGCCGCGGAAACCACGGGCTCGGCGGTGCCCCCCAGCGCCGCCGCCTCCAGTTGGCAGGTGGGCTTCGCCCCGAAGGGTGCGCCGGTGGGCAACCACCGCACGGCGGGTCCCACCGCGGTGACCGGCGGTGGATCCTGCGCCGGCACGGCGGCCTGCAGCGCCTCGACAAACCCGGCGTCCACGGCCACCGGCTCTTCGAACACCAGCAGGGGCCGCTGTCCGCGCCAGGCCGCCACCGCCGCCGCCTGCTCCGCGTCGCCGGCCTCGAGCCGCACCAGGGGCAGCTTGCCCACCCGGCTCCGCTCCAGGTGGCGCTCCAGGAGCGCTCGCGTGGAGGGCTCCACCAGCAACGCCACCGAGGACAGGCCAGCGCGCCGCAGCGCCAGCACGGTGCGCTCGAGCAGCGACAGGCCCGCCACCCGACGGAAGAATCCCTCGCGGCAGCGCACCACGGCCGCCCACTCCGTCATGGTGCGTCCCCGGGGGTGGCGGGGTGGCGTCCGGCGAGCTCGTCGCGCCAACGCCGCGAGGCCGCGAAGAACGCCCGCCGCTCCGCACGGCTCATGACCACCCAGGAGCCGGTGGCGTACAAAAAGACGTACAGAAAGACCAGGTCCCAGAACCAGCGGGTCCAAAAGATCGACACCGCGGTGGCGCTCACGAACCAAAACACCACCGACGCCACCACCCACCACTGCAGCGACCGGCCGTGGTGGTTGGTAAACGGCAAGGGCACCAGGTTGAGCACGGCCACGAGAAGCACCAGGGTCAGGCCCAGATAGCCCCCCCCGGGCAGCTCGGTAAACAGCTTGGCGTTCAAAAACGCGATCACCAGGAAGGCCGCCACCGGCCGGGGCATGCCGTGCCAGGCCAGGTCGAATTCGAAGCGCGCCGCCGCGCCCCGGGCGTGCCGGATGGAGCCGGTGATCACCAGCAGGGCCGCCCCGGCGAAGGCGGCCACCAACGAGAGATCCCGATAGGCCAGAAACACGATGAAGGCCGGGGCCACGCACTGCGCGGTGTGGTCGGCGATGTTGTCGAGCTCCCCCCCGAAGCGGTTCTGTCTGCCGGTGAGGCGCGCCACGGGGCCATCGAGGACATCTCCCAGGTAGCCGAGCATGATGGCGAAGGAGGCCCACCAAAGCTGCCCGAGGATCGCCAGCCCGATGGACGCCACTCCGCCGAGCAGATTCACCACCGTGAACAGGTCCTTGAGGCCGAAGCCTGCCCCCAGCAGGCGCGCCAGCAGGCGATCCAGCGGAACCAGCAGGGTGGTGAGCACGGCGCGCAAGACCCAGACCTCGGTGGGCTCAGCGGCGGGGGGGGCGCTTTTCGTCCAGGAAGCGAATGAGGCGCCCGAGCTGCTCTTCCACGTCCGCGGCCAGCTCGTCAGGCAGGTTGGGCTGCAAATCGGCCAGCAGATCCGCTAGCCTACGGGCCAGAGTCACCGCGCGATTCACCTGCTTGGGGCTCTCGTCCTCGGCGCCTTGCTCCTCGCCGCCGTCAGCCACGGCCTCCTTGAACCGGCGGGCCAGGCTCGCCGGTGACAGATCGGAGATCAGGGCGTCGGCCTGGATGGCCTCGAACAGCGGATCGGGCACCTGCTCCGACTCCCGGGCCCGGGCCAGGGCATGCACGGTGTCCGGTTGGGGGATGGGCTCGTACACGCCATCGCGCTCGAGCACCTCCGGGGCGTGCTGGGTGAGGTAGCCGAACGACGCCGTGAGCTTGTCGGCGGTGGCCTTGCGGATGTGCAGCTCCTTGCGGCAGTAGTCCACGAAGGAGCCGAACCCCCAGGGCTCCCAGCTTCCCTCCTCGCGGACGCGGTGCAGGGCCTCACCGAGCTCCACCCAGCTCCGCTTGAACCGTCCGGCCAGGCCGAGCACCTCCACCCGTTGCGGGTCGTCGCCGTGCTCGGCGATCCGGCGCTCGATGTCCTTTTCTGCCTGGCTCCGTTTCGCCATGTTCGTCCTTTTACCCAATCCGATCCGGGGACGCAAGACGGGCTCCGGGTCCCAAGACGCCGGGGAGGGGAAATGGCGCCGCGCCCCCCCCTGCGCTATCATGGCCGCCATGGCGTCCTCGCGGAACCGATCCAGGGGCTCCCGACGTTCGGGATCGAAAGACCCCGGCCGGGCCGCCCGGCTGCGCCCCAAGGGTCGCACCGCCGGCCCCGGCGGCGGGGCCTGGATCGGCCTGGCCCTGGCGCTGGTCCCGGTGGGGGCGCTGTGGCTGGGCTTCTTCGTGCTCTCGGCGTGCTTCCTGGCGCCGGTGTTCGGTCACGGCTGGCTCTGGTTGGGGACCAACACTTTGTTTTCACTGGGTTTGCCCGCAGCGGTGGCCATGTACATGGTTCGCCCGCTGTCCGGGTTCGCGTGGGCGGCCTGGTTCGTGGGCGTCTTCGCCGTGGTGCCCCTGCTCGCGGTGCTGGGGCTGTCTTTCGGGGCCCCCGATCGCACCGCCTCGGCGCTACGCCAGCACGCCGAGCCCCTGTTCGAGCACGTTCTCGGCCCCACCACCCGCTCGGCCCCGGCGCGCTGGGGCGCCGACCTGTCGGCGGCGTGGGCCGACCGACTCGACACCCCGCAGCCCCGGCGATCGGCCGAGCCCGAGGCGGCGCCGCGTAAAAGCGCCCGGCCTCGCCCCCGCCGGCAACCGCGGCGAGCGCTGTTTTTCCAGGGCCTGCGCCGCCCCCGGACCCGGCCACGACCCGCGCACCCGGCCCACGGCCGGACGACTCGGGTTTCCTTCCAACGCCGTGGGGGCGCCCTGTTTGTCCGCGCCCGGGTCACCGGCCGCCAAAGCGCCCGCCTGCGCCTGGTGCTCGACACCGGCGCCACGCTGTCGGCGCTCACCCATGAGGCCGGCCGCAAGCTGGGCTTGCAGCCACCCAAGCGCCCGGTCACCGTGGAGCTGGACACGGCCGGGGGACGGCGCTCCTTCCCGCTGGCGGTGGTTCGTCGGATCCGGGTGGGGCAGGTCAGCTTGCGTCACGTCACCGTGGCCCTGTGTGACGACTGCAGCCCCCCGGGCCTATACGGGCTGCTGGGGCTCAACTTCACCCAGCACTTCGTGACCTCCATCGACCAGCGCAAACGAAGGCTGTCGCTTTCGCCCCACCGCGGACCCCGCAACCGCATCGATGACGTGGATCCCTTCTTGCGCCTCGCCGAGGTGGAGGCTCACACCGAAGGGAAGCGCTTCCGGCTGCAGGGGAAGGTGCAAAACCGCAGCCCCCGCCGCGTGCGGTCGCTGCGGCTGCGTGCCGTGCTGCTGGACTCCCGCGAGCGGGTCCTGGCCCGGCATCAGACCGAGATCGAGTCCCTGCCCGCCGGACAGACGAAACCCTTTTCCCTGCAGGCGCCCGGCCACCCCGAGCTCACCCGCTATCGCATCGAGCCCATCTACGCCCGCTGGTAGCGTCGTCGAAGCACCGTCCGGTGAGCCCACCCTAAGGGAGCGGGTCAAAATAAATTCTGCACTCGGGACGCCGATCCATCCCGGCTGGCTGCGTGAGCTCGCTTCGCTCG
>CAYFWA010000087.1:5181-14061 GCA_964346625.1 uncultured Myxococcales bacterium | reverse complement strand
CCAGCCGGGATGGATCGGCGGCCTGAACGATCAGATAATTCGTGATCGGGGCCCAGGCTCGGACTCGAGTCGGGAGGGTGGGCGCTCGGCCCGCCGTGAACCGACGGGAGGATGCCCATGGCTGCCATCGACTCGCTTTTGCGCCTCATCCCTGCCCAGCGGGCCGATGCCCTGCGCCTGCAGCCCGACGCGGCGCCGGTGTTGCTGATCGGCGAGTCGGAGCGGCCGCTGTCCATGCCTCCGCTGGCCACCCCCATGCTCACCGCCTTCATCGAGGAGATCCAGAAGGGAGCGGGAGCGGGGGCGGGCGACGCCGCGGCCGCAGCGAGCGATGGGGATCAGGCCTTCGTGCATCGGGTGGCGGGGGTCGGGGATCTGGACGTGGTGGTGACGCGCAGCGGGGGGACGCTCCGGGAGGCGATATTTCGTTTGGTGGATGGAGGGGAGGGAGCGCCTGCCCCGCCGAACGCGCACCCGCTGCTCGAGGGGCGAGCCGCGGAGCCGGCCGCGGCGCCGTTCGCGGAGCCGGCCGCGGCGCCGTTCGCGGAGCCGGCCGCGGAGCCGGCTGCGGAGCCGTTCGCGGAGCCGGCCGTGGAGCCGTTCGCGGAGCCGGCCGCGGCGCCGGCTGCGGAGCCGTTCGCGGAGCCAGCCGTGGAGCCGTTCGCGGAGCCGGCCGCGGCGCCGTTCGCGGAGCCGGCCGCGGCGCCGACGCGAGCGCCAGCGGACAAGGAGGCCGCGGCGTCTTCGCCTCCGCCGGGGCCTGGGCAGCAGGTGGCGGCGGCACCTGGAGCGCAGCCGCGACGCGGGGCTGCGCCCGATGGGGCGCCGCTCGCGAGCCCGCCGGCGCTGCTGCAGCTCCTGCGCCGCGCGGTGCAGCAGGGCGCCTCGGATCTGTTCTTGTCGGCCGGGCGCCCGGCCACCCTGCGGATGCGCGGCGCCCTGCACGCCTCGGCCGAGGTCATCCCCACGGACGCCCAGATCGAGGCGTTGTTCGGTCCCCACCTCGGGCGAGCCCAGCGCCGCCGGTTCGAGGAGCTCGGCAGCGTGGATCTCTCGTACACCATCCCCGCGGGGGCCGAGGGGGAGTCGCTGCGCTACCGCGTCAGCCTCTTTCGCCAGGAGCAGGGGCTCGCCGCGGCGGTGCGCCCGGTGGCCCGCCGGATCCCCCGCCTGGCGGAGCTGCGGCTGCCGCCGGAGCTGGGCCGGCTGACGGAGCACCGGCACGGGCTGGTGTTGATGACGGGCCCTACGGGATCGGGCAAGTCCACCACCCTCGCCGCGCTCATCGCCCAGCTCCTTTCGGCCTCGCCGCGGCACGTGATCACCATCGAGGATCCCATCGAGTTTCGCTACCCAGCGGGCCAGGGGCTGGTGCACCAGCGCGAGGTGGGCGCCCACGTGGCCACCTTCGCCGATGGCGTCCGCTCGGCCCTGCGCAGCGCACCGGATGTGATCCTGGTGGGAGAGATGCGCGATCCCGAGACCATCTCGGCGGCCCTCACGGCGGCGGAGACCGGGCACCTGGTGCTGTCCACCCTGCACTGTGGCACGGCGGGGATGGCCGTCGATCGCATCGTGGACGGCTTTCCCCAGGCGCGACAGCGGCAGGTCCGGCTCCAGCTCTCGGACGTGCTGCGTTCTGTGGTGAGCCAGCGCCTGCTCCCCGGACGGGCCGGGGGCCGGGTCCCGGCCCTGGAGATCCTGCACGTGACCCACGCGGTGGCCGCGCTGATCCGGGAGGGGCGCTCGCACCAGATCCCCAGCCTGATCCAGACCGGCCGCGAGTCGGGGATGGTGCCGCTGGATCGGAGCCTGGCCGACCTGGTGCGGCGGGGCGAGATCACGGAGGCCACCGCCCTGGGCGTGGCCGAGGATCCGGCGGCGCTGCGGCGCCTGCTCGGCTGAGTGATTGCCGCCGTACCCCGAGCAGGGGATGGCTGTCGGCCTCAGACTCGAGGTAGACGGGAGGGTGGAATGGAAAGGGGGCGGTGAAGGCTACAGTTTCCCCACAGTCTTCAAAGACAGGTTTTTTTGGGGGCAATTTTTCACAAAAGCATTGAAATCCTGCTGTCTAGGAAATATTTATGCTGCAATCAAAACCCATACTTCATGGTATGATGTACGGAAACGCCCGGGAAAAACCCGGGTGGGCCAGGGAGAACCCCGAAAGGCCAACACTACGCGTGCATCACACTCGTCGCCAGACGACCGGTCTCATGTTGAGAATCGTCACCACCAACAACTCCGCCATCCTGCGGCACCTGGGCACGCCGGCGTTTCAGCGCTTCGGCGTGCAGCCCCACGTGGCCCGCGATGCGGAGCAGACCCTGGCGCTGGTGCGGAGCGAGCGACCTCGGGTGGCGCTCATCGACGTGGAGCTGGCTGGCAACTCGGGCTACGACCTCAGCCGGCGGATCAAGACGGACGCCACGCTCGGCGATACCCGGGTGGTCTTGTTGTTGGAGGGCGCCATCACGGGAGACGTGCTGGCGCGGCTCGCGCACTCCCAGTGCGACGAGGTGCTGGTCACGCCCGCGAGCGGCGTGGCCCTCTTTCACAAGATCGCGCAGCTCCTGGGGCTACCCAGCCGCTCTCGCCGTCGCATGTCGGTGTCCCTGCAGGCCGGCGTTTCGGTGCAGGCCGCGGTGATCCGCGGGCGCGTGGTGGATCTGAACCAGGGCGGAGCCCGCCTCTCCTTGCAGAAGCGCATTCCCAAGGGGACCGCCGTCCCCCTCCGCATCGGGACGGAAGACGACGGCGAGCTCGCGGTGGAGGTGTCGGCCGAGGTGGTCTGGGAGTCCGAGGACGAGTCGGGGCAGGGGTGGACCTACGGCGTGCGGTTCATCGATCCCGGCCTGAACGTCCGCACCGCGCTGGAGGACTTGTCGCTGTGGGAGGTGCACCGAGAGCCAGACGAGTCCCAGCTCGTCACCTTTCAGGGCGACTTCCGGGAGCACACCGACTTCTCCCGGCTCCCGGCGCGCCTGGAGGCGCGGGTGATCTTCGACATGGCGCACGTCGGATACCTGAACTCGGCGGGGGTGCGAAACTGGGTGAACTTCGTGCGCTCCCTCGACCACCTGCCGTCCTATGGCTTCGTACGGTGCTCGGTGGCCTTCGTCACCCAGGCCTCCATGGTCCCGGAGGCCCTCGGGCGAGGACAGGTCGACTCCTTCATGGTCCCCTATGCGTGTGAGGGGTGTGACCTGGAGGAGGAGCGGCTCATGCAGACGGCCGCCTTCGCCGTGCCCGGCGTGTGGCCCCCGGCGCTCCCCACGTTCCGCTGCCCCCGCTGCGGCGACGAGCTGGCCTTCGACGACGTGCCCGAGCGCTACTTCGCCTTCCTGGAACGAGACCCCCGCGTCGCGGACGTGATCTGACTCGAGTCAGACTCGAGTCAGAGATCGACTCCGAGGCCGAGCGCTGCGAGTCGATTCTCTCACTCCCCGATGAGCTTGAGCAGCGCGTCGTCGAACACGATCTCCGAGTCGGGGTGGGTCTGTGAGCTTCGCTCTTTTCGGCCGGTGTTGTTGGGCTCCTGCCAGTCGTCCAGGGGCACTGCGCCGGGCGAGACGGCGGCGCTTCGCGGCTCGCTGGGCGTCTCGGATCTGGGCTCGGGGCGCTTCTTTGCGGCCCACGGCGCGCCGTCGGCTCTCTTCGCTTGTGACCCCGACGGCTGCTTTAGGCGCGTCGGCATACGGTACTCGTTCGTTTCGAATAGCGTCTCCAGCTCGTCGTCGTCGAGGAGGATGTGGCCGTCGGTGGAGCGCCGCACCTCGGCGATGTCGGGGTGCTCCCGCTTGAGGTTCCGGAGGAACGTGGGCTCTCGCGACGGCTGCTTGGGCCCGCCGCGGGGCAAGGCACGGCGATCCTCCGAGGGGCCGGGCGCCCCGGGTCTCGGATCGCGGTCACTGTCGTGGGACCGTGGCGACGCCGGGAGTCCCTCCTGCTCGTCGAGCACGATGTACCCCTGGGTGTTGCGTCGCACCTCGTCGATGCCGGGGAACTCCTCGAGCATCCGCATCACGGTGTCTGGACGGGGGGACGGCTCGTCCGGGGACGGCTCGTCCGGGGACGGCTCGTCCGGGGACGGCTCGTCCGGGGTCGGCGCGGTCTCGGGGGCATCGGGGTGGGGGGGCGCCGGCGCGGAGCGCTGTTCGGCAGAGGGCTGCGCCCGCTTTCGCGCGACCATCAGGTTCTCGACCACCTCCAGCAGATTCTCGACCTCGAAGGGCTTGACGATGAAATGCTCCACGTGCGCCTCGTTGATGGCCTTGAGCACGGTCTGTACATCGGCGAACCCCGTGAGCATCACGCGCAGCAGGTCGGGATAGCGCTTTTGGAGCTGGGACAGAAAGGAGAGGCCGTCTTCCCCGGGCATCACGTAGTCACTGATAATCAGGTCGACGGGCCGATCGGCGAGCAGGGCCCGCGCCTCGTCCGCGTTGCTCGCGGTCAGGACCTCGTATCCGCGGCTGCTGAGCAACCGCTGGATGATGCGCCGGATGGCGAGCTCGTCATCCACGATCAGGATGGTCTGGGTGGTCATCGGTGCGTCTCCTTGCAGTGACTCACTGCGCTCTCAACGGCGGAATCCCGGCCGTGGGATCCTCGGAGTCGGTGGGGGGTCGGTAGTCGGCCCGCCATTGGCGATCGGCGTCGTCCAACTCGTCCAAAAGCTCGTATATCGACGACGGGCGGGACCCGGGCGCCTTGGCCAGGCAGGCTGCCACCAGCGCCTCGAGGTCGCTCCCCTCGCGTACGTCCGGGCAGACCGTGGACAAGCGAGGAGCGGGCTCCCACAGGTGCATGCGCAGGATCTCATCGTCGTCGTGGTCCAAGAAGGGCACCCGGCCCACCAGCGCCTCGTACAGCAGCACGCCCAGGGAGTAGATGTCGGCCCGGCCGTCCAGGCTCTGGCCGAGCACCGCCTCGGGGGACATGTACCAGGAGGTGCCCATGTTGGGCTGGGTGCTGCGCAGGGCAGCCTTGGGATCCATGGGGCGGGCGGCGCCGAGATCGATGAGCTTGATCCAGCTCTGGTGGGCGAGCCCGCGCCCCACCAGGGGGCCAGACACCACCATCACGTTGTCCGGCTTCACGTCGGCGCACACGATCTCCTTTTCGTGAAACGCCGCCAGCCCGCGCGCGGCCTCGCGCACCACGTGCAGCGCCACCGGCACCCGCAGCGGCCCCTGGTTGTCGATGATCTTCTCGAGGGAGACGCCGTCGAGCAGATCCATCACCAAGAACGCCAAGCCCTGTTCAGAGAGGCCCAGGTCGTGCACGGTGACCACGTTGACGTGGTCCACCTCGGCCAGGTACCGCGCCTCGGAGACCAGCCGCTTGGTCAGAAACGTCGAGTTGGCGCCGTCGGTCCGGGGAACCTTGATGGCCACGTGACGGTTCAGGTAGACGTGGACTCCGGAGTAGATGTAGCCCATGCCGCCTTCGTACAGCCGCGAGGTGAACAGGTAGTGCCCCACCCGGGTGCCGGGCAGCGTGTCGTTTTTTGGGGCCAGCTCGGGCATCTCGTGGGCTTCCTTTCCCCCGCGCTGCGATGGCGGGGTGGCTCGCGGGTGGGTACTTCAAGATCCGCGCCAGCTTTGTCGGCGCTTCGCCGGTGTCTCGCCGGTGCCTGCCAGCGGCAAAGCTGTGATGATTTAATATGAAGTGATTTCAGGCTATTGAACGTGTCGGGGGGCGAGCCTGCTCTCTCGCGCGCGTGCGTTCCTTACGGATCGACTCGCGCGGCCGCGGCGCGGTGGCACAAATTCGACCGGATCACGGCGGGGATCGTTCAATTGCGTCCGTCCGGTCGTCGGGCCTCGCCGGTCGTCGCGGTGTAGGCACCGGTCCCTCGGGAGCCCACGCTTCGGGAGGCGCGACATCGCAAACCGAGAAACGGGGCGGCGTTTTTCCGGGGGAAAGGCGCCACGCGCACGACGTCGCTCGCTCGACGACTCCTTGGCAACGGGTGAGTTGGTGCGGCCCTTGCAGTGGATCGCGCTTCGGCATCAACCCCAGCGCGGAATCGCGCCGTGAGCCGGCGCCCCGTTTCCTACTAGGAGAGCGAGCGATGAACCTCTTCGTAAACGTGAATCACCCCGTGAGCCACTCCCCGGGCTTCACGCGCCTCAGCGCCCGCAGGGCATGGACCGTGGGCGCGCTCGGCGTCTGCGGCCTGGTCCTGCTTTCCTGCGGGCCGCAGGTGCCTCTGCGCCAGCCCCGTGACTTCTCGACTCGGGAGGTGAAGCTCGCGCTGTGGCACGATCGGTGCGAGCTGCAGGGCTTCTTCGAGGCCGACCCGCCCGACAACCCGGTGATCGAGGAGCGGGCCTGGAGCGAGCAGATCATGCCCGGCGTGATCCGGTCACGCGGGTACGTGACGGTTCGCATCGCCCACCCGACGCAGCGTCGACGATTTCGGCAACTGTTACGTCGTTACTATCGGCGGTCGCCCTCCGTGCCTCACGCCGCGCACTACGACGTCACGGTGCCCACCACCCGGCCCTGCAACAAGCCGCGCATGCGGCGCGACGCGCTGGCCCGGGTGCAGGCCGGGCCGCGTGAGCTGACCCTCGCCTACCACCCGTGCCTCGCGCAGTATTTGCTGGATCGGGATCTGTACGAGACCCGCGCCCAGCTCGTGGAGCAGGGCGAGATCGAGTCGGTGGTGGCGCAGAAGCGGAGCGCGAAGACCGGCTCATCCAATGAGGTGCGCCGATGATCCGTGTATGCCCCCTTTGTGCCCGCGCCTTCGAAGAGAAGGTCAACTGCTGTCCCGATGACGGCGCCGACACGGCGCTCAGCGAGGACCCCCGGGTGGGCCAGCGCTTTGGCGCCTACCGTCTCATGGGCGCCCTGGGCCGCGGATCCATGGGCTCGGTGTATCGCGCGGAGCACGAGGTGATCGGCAAGCCGGTGGCCGTCAAGATCCTGCACCCGCGCCTGATGGACCACCCGGAGGTGCGGCAGCGGTTCATGGTGGAGGCCCGTGCGGCCTCCCTGCTTCGCCACCCCGGCGTGGTGGACGTCACGGACTTCGGTACGTCGCCCGATGGCTGCCCCTTCATGGTCATGGAGCTGCTTCGCGGGACCGGGTTGAACGAGGAGGTGGAGCGGCAAGGGGCCCTGCCGGCCCTGCGCGCCCTGCCCATCATCAGTCAGCTCTGTCGAGCCGTGCACGCCTGCCATCGGGCGGGGGTGGTCCATCGGGATCTGAAGCCCGAAAACATCGTGCTGCTGAAGGAAGCTCCGGAGGCGTCACCTCATTCGGCGGGAGCTTCGGTGGAGCCCCAGCGCGACCAGGTGAAGATTCTGGACTTCGGGTTGGCCAGCGTGCGCGCCCATACGGCGCGGCTCGATCGCGAGCTCGAGCGGCGGCGGACGGTGTCGGGGAGCCCCTGCTTCATGTCCCCGGAGCAGGCGCTCGGGCGCACGGGGGACTCCCGCTCCGACATCTACTCCCTGGGCGTGATCCTGTTCGAGATGCTCACCGGAGAGGTGCCCTTCATGGGGGAGACTCCCCAGGAGGTCATGCGCTGCCACGTGAGCCACCCGGTGCCCAGCATGCGCCGGATGCGGCCGGACCTGTCCATCCCGCCCGAGGCCGAGCACGTGATGCACACCGCCATGGCCAAGCGCCCTGCGGATCGATACCAGAGCGCCGCCGCGCTGCTGACCGCCATCGAGGCGTGCTTCGAGGACGTGCTGCAGGCCAGCGCGGAGGCGGACGGCGCATTACCCCCCCGCCAGGCCACCGCCGCCCTGGGGAGCGTGCGCGACGGGCTCTTCCTGTTGCGGCGGTAGCGATCGCCGAGCCGGCGTGGCTGTCGCTGTCGCCGCGGGTCATGTGCATCACCTGCGTCACGGAAAGCGCAGCCCGAGCACCCACGCCTCCCAGCGGTGCTGGAAGGCGGGCATCTGCGCCTCGGTGATTCCCAGGGTGGCGAGCAGCGAGGTCCAGCCCGTCTTGTCTCGTCGGGCGGCGTCCTTGGCCCGGGCCGCTCGCCGAAAGCGGCGATAGAAGGGACGCAGCAGCCGTTTCTCCTGCAGGTAGTACATCAGGTAGCGGGCCTGAGCGTAGTGGGTCCCGGGATCCTCATCGTAGAACTGCTTGTCGGTGGTGTGCACGAGGGTCTTGAAGCGCGGCAGCTTGCCGGCCCGGATGGCCCGCTGCAGGCCGGCCAGTCGCCAGTTGGTGAGCCCCACCAGCTTTCCATCACGCTCTCTGCACTGCTCGTACAGCGATCCCAGCCCCTCGTTGAACCAGGCGGGGACATCGGGGAAGCTCGCGCTCATGAAGGGGTGCACCATCTCGTGGACGAGGGTCCCGCCCCCGGTGGCGATGTTCATCACCAGGGCGCCGTCGCTCTCGGAGTAGTAGCCGAAGGGGGTGGTGGGCGGGTGGCCGAACAGGCGTCGCGCGTGACGCTGGTAGCTCCGGGCATCCCGAAACAGGTAGATCACGAGGATCCGGGGCGGATCCTTTTCGAAGTAGGCGCGCTTGAGGTGCCGCACGGCCCAGCGCACGGTCTGCTCGGCGCGCTGGCGCACCCGCGCCGGCGCCTCGTCCCCTGCCACGAGGAAGGGGTGGGCGCGCACCAGGGTGAAGCCCGAGCCGAGCTGCTCGCGCACGCTGGCCTCGCGCCGCTGCCAGGCCGCCTCGTCGTAGGGATCGCCGGCAGGCGCCACGGAGCGTCTCGCTGGTGGCGTCAGGGCGGGCCGGGGGTCGGAGAGCACCCGTCGCGCCGGCTGGCGCTTGGAGCACGACGGCAATCCCGTAGCGAGGGCGAGCAGGGCGAGCAGCGCGAGCCGGGCGGGCAGCGCGAGCCGGGCGGGCAGCGCGAGCCGGGCGGGCAGCGCGAGCCGGGCGGG
>CAYFWA010000087.1:0-5081 GCA_964346625.1 uncultured Myxococcales bacterium | reverse complement strand
CAGGGCGCGCGGCGCCTGCGGCGGCCGCGACGGGGGCTGCTGCCTCGGTGAGTCGCGTCGGCAGCCCCGGGGGGCGAAGCGAAGACCGAGGAGACCGAGGAGACCGACGAGACGAGACATGGCCTCAGCCTAGCGCATCGCGTGGGCGGCAGCCAGGGGAGCCGGCGTACGGAACCGGTTCCGGAACCGGCTCGGGTGTCCGGCTCCGGTGTCCGGTTCCCGGTGTCCGGTTCCGGTGTCCGGTGTCCGGTGTCCGGTGTCCGGTGTCCGGTGTCCGGTTCCGGAACCGGCTCCGGTGTCCGGTTCCGGCGGCCGGCTCGGGTGTCCGGTTCCGGTGTCCGGTTCCGGTGTCCGGTTCCGGAACCGGCTCGGGTGTTCGGTTCCGGTGTCCGGTTCCGATGTCCGGTGTCCGGCGGCCAGCTCCGGTGTCTGGGGGCGGTGTCTGGGGGCGGTGTCTGGGGGCGGTGCGTCGGGTCAGCCGGGCTGCAGGAAGAGCACGCCGAGGGGAGGGAGGGTGAGCGTGAGGGAGAAGGGGCGATCGTGCCAGGGGGTGGGCTCGGCCTCCACGGCGCCTCCGTTGCCCACGCCGGAGCCGCCGTAGACGGCGGCGTCGCTGTTGAGCCGCTCTTTGAAGCGACCACCCCGGGGGACACCCACGCGATAGGCCTGTCGCACCACGGGCGTGAAGTTGAACACGGCCAGCACGCAGTCTTCGAATCGCGGGGATCCGGCTTTGTCGGGCTGTGTGCGCAGCAGGCTCACCACGCAGTGCTCCCAGTCCCGGCAGTCCACCCAGTCGAACCCGCCGGGGTGGGTGTCCCCGCGGTGCAGGGCGGGCTGCTGGCGATACAGGTGGTTCAGGTCGCGCACCCAGGCCTGGATCCCCTGGTGGGGTGCGTGCTGCAGCAGGTCCCAGTCCAGGCTCGTGGCGTGGTACCACTCGTTGCGCTGGGCGAGCTCCCCGCCCATGAAGATCAGCTTCTTGCCGGGCTGGGCGTACATGTGGCCGAACAGCAGGCGTAGGTTGGCGAACTGCTGCCAGAAGTCGCCGGGCATCTTGTGCAGCAGGGAGCCCTTGCCGTGCACCACCTCGTCGTGCGACAGGGGCAGCACGAAGTTCTCGTTCCAGGCATACAGCATCCGGAAGGTCAGATCGTTGTGGTGCCACTTGCGGTGCACCGGCTCCTTGGACATGTACCGCAGGGAGTCGTGCATCCACCCCATGTCCCACTTGTAGCCGAAGCCGAGGCCGCCGAGGTGGGTGGGTCGGGACACCGCCGGCCAGGAGGTGGACTCCTCGGCGATCATCATCACGTCGGGGTGTTGCTCGTAGACCTTGACGTTGAGGTGGCGCAGAAACTCGAGGGCCTCGAGGTTCTCGTTGCCCCCGTGCACGTTGGGGATCCACTCGCCCTCCTCGCGGGAGTAGTTGCGGTAGATCATGGAGGCCACGGCGTCCACCCGCAGCCCGTCCAGGTGGTACTTGTCCAGCCAGAACAGGGCGTTGGCGATGAGGTAGTTGGACACCTCGTAGCGGCCGAAGTTGTAGATCAGGGTGCCCCAGTCCCGATGCTGCCCCTCCCGGGGATCGGCGTGCTCGTACAGGTGGGTGCCGTCGAAGTAGGCGAGGCCGTGGTTGTCGCGCGGGAAGTGAGCCGGGACCCAGTCGAGGATCACGCCGATGCCCGCCTGGTGCAGGGTGTCCACGAAGTGCATGAAGTCGTGGGGGGAGCCGAAGCGGCTGGTGGGGGCGAAGGGGCCGAGGGTTTGATACCCCCAGGAGGCGTCCAGCGGGTGCTCGGCGATGGGGAGCAGCTCGACGTGGGTGAACCCCTGCTCCTCGACGTAGGCGGCGAGCCGGGGGGCGAGCTCGCGGTAGGAAAGGAAGTGGTCCTCCGCCGTCGAGGCGCGCATCCACGAGCCCAGGTGGACCTCGTAGATGGACAGCGGCGCATCCACCGCGTGGGCCCTGTCCCGCGCGTTCAGCCACGCGTCGTCTCCCCAGGTGTAGCCCTCCAGCTCGAACACCTTGGAGGCGGAGAGGGGACGGAGCTCCGTGGCGAAGCCCACGGGATCTGCTTTCTCGACCCGGTAATCGTCGTAATTGGAGTGGATCACGTATTTGTATCGCGCGCCGGTCTCCACGCCCGGCACGAACCCCTCCCAGATCCCGCTCAGGCCCACCATGGACAGGGGGTGCGCCTGCTCATCCCATTCGTTGAAGTCTCCCACCACGGAGACCGACTTCGCGTTGGGGGCCCAGACCGCGAAGTGGGTGCCGGCGCTCCCCTCGTGCTCACACGGGTGCGCCCCGAGCTTTTCGTAGAGGCGGTAGTGGGTGCCGCGGTTGAACAGGTATTGATCCAGCTCGCCGATGAAAGGGGTGCTCACGGAAACCTCCGTTTGCCGAGTGGACACGAGTGTAGGCCCCGGCCGCTGGACCCGCAAGCGCCGCGGGACGGTTCTTGGGAAAGGGCGTCTCTGGCCGGAAACATCCGGTGGCTTGTAAATCCGCGGCGACCGGTACACAATCCTCGGGTTGAGGATGGGGCAGCAAACCACGAGCGATTGCATGGAGCTACTGCTGGTCGAAAACAATCCCGCCGATGAGCGTCTCGTGCGCGAGAGCCTGTCGGCGGTCCCCACAGGGTGGATCGACGTCACCACGACAGCGCGGCTGTCGGAAGCGGGCGAGTCGCTGCGGAGCGGCCAATACGACGCCGTGTTGCTCGATCTCGGGTTGCCGGACACGCAAGGGCTCGACGCGTTGCGTGCCCTCGCCAAGGAGGCCACGGACGTCCCGATCATCGTGCTCACCGGCAACGAGGACGAGGAGGTCGCGCTGCGAGCGCTGGGGGAAGGCGCGGCGGACTTCCTGGTGAAGGGGGCCTTCGATGGACCCGATCTGGCGCGGGCGGTCCGCTACGCGGCGGAGCGCAAGCGCGCCGAGTCGGCGCTGCAGCTCTCGCGGGAGCTGCTCGAGCTGGTGAATCATCAAGACGACGTGGACTCGCTCGTCGAAGCGACCCTGGGCTGCGTGCGTCGGTGGACCGGCTGCCAGGCGGCGGGGATCCGGTTGGCGAAGCCCGACGGCACGCTCCCCTTTCACGCCGCGGTGGGGTACCCCACGGAGCTGCTGGCGGTGGAGAACCGCCGATCGCTGCACCGCGACCGGGGCTGTCGCTGCGTGGACGTGATGCGGCAGGCGCTGGAAGCCCACGGGGACGAGGTCACCGCCGGGGGCAGCCTGGTGCGACTCGCGAGTGACGAAGCGGGCGAGACGCCGGCTCTCGGCGACAAACGGCGCGACCCGTCGGGCTGTGACACCTGCCAGCGCTACGGCTACCAGACCCTGGCCGTGATCCCCATCCTGGCGGGGGCGCGGACCCTGGGCGTGCTACACGTCGCGGATTTGGCTCCCGGTCGGCTCCAGCGGCCCATGCTCCGTGCCCTGGAGTCCACCGTGAGCGCGCTGGGGGCGGCCATCCGCCGGCTGCAGGAGCAGCAGAGGATCCGCAACCAGGAGGAGCGCTACCGGGCCGTCGTGCAGGAGCTGAGCTCGGTGGTGTTGTCCCTGGACACCGAGCGCCGGCTGGTGGAGCCGCAGCCGGCCTGGGAGCGCTACACCGGGCAGACCTTCGAACAGGCGCGAGGGGCGGGGTGGCTGGAGGCCATCCACCCCGAGGATCGGGAGCCGCTACGCGGCATGGGGGCCTCCTCTGCGGGCGAGGGCGTCTCGTTCACCGCCGAGGGCCGGGTTCATCACGCCGCCTCCGAGCAGCACCGGCTTTGCGAGCTCGTGGGGGTCCCCCGGGCCGACGAGACCGGGCGGGTTCAGGAGTGGATCCTGGCGCTGTCGGATGTCCACGACCGGCAGTACGCCTACCAGGAGCGGCAGGAGCTCGAGGCTCAGCTCCGCCAGGCCCAGCGCATGGAGTCGGTGGGGCGGCTGGCCGGCGGCGTGGCGCACGACTTCAACAACCTGCTCACCATCATCCAGGGCAACGCCTATCTGATGAGCGTGGCGGTGCTCGAGGAAGGGACCTTCGTCGAGGAGCTCAAGGGCATCCAGGACGCCACGCGCAAGGCGTCCTCTTTGACCCGACAG
The DNA here is from genome assembly GCA_964346625.1 of uncultured Myxococcales bacterium. Classification (GTDB taxonomy): domain Bacteria; phylum Myxococcota_A; class Polyangia; order HGW-17; family JAJRWW01; genus CAYFWA01. The sequence goes on along the minus strand of CAYFWA010000087.1, from coordinate 973 downwards.
TTGCTGGCCTTCAGCCGCCGGCAGGTGCTCAAGCCGGAGCTGGTGGATCTGAACCAGGTGGTGACGGAGACCGAGAAGATGCTCCGCCGTCTCATCGGTGAGGACGTGGCCCTGGTGAGCCGCTGCGCGGAGCGGCTCAGCATGGTGCGCGCGGATCCCGGCCAGATGGAGCAGGTCCTGTTCAACCTGGCCGTCAACGCCCGCGACGCCATGCCCGATGGAGGGCGCTTGACCATCGAGACGGGAAACGTGGATCTGCCCGAGCGCTTCGCCAAGGCGCAGCTCGTGGGCTCACCGGGGCGGCACGTGATGCTGTCCATGAGCGACACGGGCTGCGGCATGGACGCGGGCACTCAGGCCCAGATCTTCGATCCCTTCTTCACCACCAAGGACGAGGGCAAGGGGACCGGCCTCGGGCTGTCCACCGTGTACGGCATCGTCAAACAGTCCGGCGGGCACATCTTCGTGCAGAGCGCGCCCAAAGAGGGCACCACCTTCAAGATCTACCTGCCCCGGGTCAAGAGCCAGCGAAAGTCCTCCGGGCGCATTCCCCGCCCGGGGACGGCGCAGCTCAGCGGGGACGAGACGGTCCTGCTGGTGGAGGACGAAGAGGAGCTGCGGCGCCTGGTGGCCCGGATCCTCACGAGCTACGGCTACCAGGTCCTCGTGGCGGAAAACGGCGAGGAGGCGCTGCGGCTGGCGCAGCAGACCCGGGAGACCATCCACCTGGTGCTGTCCGACGTGATCATGCCGGATCTGTACGGGCCCGAGGTGGCCCGGCGCATTCGGGCCCTCAGACCCGACGTCCGGGTGCTCCACATGTCCGGGTACACCGACAACGCGGTGGTGCTCCAGGGCGTGCTCGACGAGGGGCTCCCCTACCTGCAGAAGCCCTTCACCCCCTCCGCCCTGGCGGCGCGGGTGCGGGAGGTGCTCGACGAAGCGGACTGAGGGAAGGGGACCGGGGGAAGGG
>CAYFWA010000086.1:10921-14142 GCA_964346625.1 uncultured Myxococcales bacterium | reverse complement strand
GCCTCCAGCGATCCCTGTGAGGTGCTGTGGGACGAGCCGGACGAGGGGGACCAATACAGCATCGGCGCCCTGGCCCCGCGGTACATGCTGGGGGAGGGGTGGCGGGGCGAGGGGTTTTCCAACGCCATGATCTTTCAGTTCGTGGACAACAGCACGCCCCGGCCGGCGACCCTGTGCGGCATCGATCGGGGAGATCACTACGGCACCAGCGCCTACAACGCGGAGTGGGCTCAGTATCTGGGGGCGCTGGAGAGCTACCTGTCCGATCACGGCCTGCGCGACAAGGCCTACTACTACGTGCAGAACGAGCCCCAGGACGAGGCGGATCACCGGCTCGCGGCGCACCTGTGCCGGCTGACGCGGCAGGCGGCGCCGGGGCTGCGCATCGCCATCAGCGAGGAGCCCAAGCCCGAGATCGCCGAGGACTCCGACGGTGCCTGCGGATACGACATCTGGATCGCCCACGTCCGCGCCTACCAGCAGGACTACGCCTGGCAGCGCCAGGATCAGCACGGGGAGCAGGTCTGGCTCTACAGCCTGGATCACGACCCGGACCCCTACTTCAACCCCACGCGGCTGGACGCCCAGGGGATGCACCAGCGGATCATCCCCTGGGTGTCGTGGCGCCTGCGGGCCACGGGGTGGGCCTACTACGACTTCGGGCGCTTTTTCGACGGGGCGCGCCCCACGGTGCGGGCGGAGCTTTTTCGGGAGGGGTTCGAGGACTACGAGTACCTGCTGCTGGCCAACGATGGCCCCCCCCGGGTCTACGCCACGGAGCCGGCGGACGCCACCGTGGGCTCGGTGGCCTCGAGCCTCACGAGCTGGACCCGTGACCCCGATGCCCTCATGGTCCTGCGCCACGAGCTGGGCCGCTACATCGAGGGCTCCCGCGCCACGCTGCCCGTGCTGGAGGTGGAGGGCACCGGCCACCCCCGCGACGCCTACTACCTGAACTTCCAGGACCCGGCCGGCTCGCCGGCCGCGGAGCCCCTGGAGGCCGAGGGCCACACCTGGCAGAAAGTGGGTTGGAGCGCCTGGGCCGACGCGGCGCAGCTCGGCTGGTACGGCGAGCACATCGGAGATTCGGGCATCGCGCGGTACGGCTACGACGACATCGCGGGCTACTCGGAGGTGCAGCGCAGCTACCTGTACGACGACTACGGTCGCGATGCCCTGTTCGAGTTCGGCCTCGAAAACGGACGCTACGAGGTCACGGTGGGGGTGGGACGCCCGGCCCACGGATACGCGAGCGATCCCCACAACGTCGCCATCGAGGGACAACCCGTGGTGGACGAGCTCGTCACCACCGACGCCGAGCCCACGGCCGAGGCCACGGCATTGGTGGACCTCACCGACGGGCGTCTGTCCATGGAGATCGGCGGCCGCTCCGATCTCACCGGAGAGTGGGCCTACACCTTCGTGGCGTATCTGAAGATCGAGCCGGTGCCTTGAACGCGCGCCGACGCGTTCCCCTTGACGCGTCGGTCTCCCGAGGCTGATTCCCCTCCTTTCCTGGTTTGATTTCTACAACCGCGTGAAATACACTGGCTTTCGCGAGTGCGAGGGAGGGCATCCTTCGAGGAGGCACAGAGGTGAAGCCCGGCGCCCTGGTGGGCCACGTCATCGAGGATCGGTTCCGGGTCACGCGCCTGCTCGGCGAGGGCGCCATGGGGGAGGTCTACGTCGCCGAGCACACGGTGCTCAACCAGCCCTTTGCCCTGAAGGTGCTCAAGGCCCACATCGCGCGGGACAAGAACCTCTCGGCGCGCTTCCGCCGCGAAGCCCAGGTGGCGAGCCGCCTGGAGCACCCCAACATCGTTTTCATCTCCGACTTCGGTACCATGCAAAACGGCATGATGTACCTGGTGATGGAGTTCATCGACGGGGTGAGCCTCAAGGGGGCCATGGACGCCGTGCCCGAGCGGCGGATGCCCTTGGTCCGGGCCCTGAAGATCCTGCGGCAGCTCGCCGGGGCGCTGCATCACGCCCACCAGGCGGACATCGTGCACCGCGACGTGAAGCCCGACAACGTGCTGCTCGGCCGCAAGCCCGACGGCGGAGACCTGGTGAAGGTGCTCGACTTCGGCTTGGCCAAGATGCTCCAGAGCAAGGAGGTGCTCACCAAGGCCGGGGACCTATTCGGCTCCCCCATGTACATGTCCCCCGAGCAGTGCCGCGGGGAGGCCGTGGACTTCGGCGCGGACATCTACTCCCTCGGGGTGGTGGCCTACGAGCTGATGGCGGGGCGCGCGCCCTTCGTCTACAAGTCCGTGCCCCAGATAATCATGGCCCACCTCCAGGAGCCCGTGCCGGAGCTACACACGCTGCTGCCCGAGGGCAAGGAGCGGATCCCCCCCGAGATCGAGCAGTTCGTGCACAACTGCCTGGAAAAGGAGCGGGCCAACCGGCCAGCCTCGGCGCAGGAGCTCGTGGATCGGGTGGACGCCTTCCTCGAGGCGCACCAGGAGACCATCGACGCGGCGGCGGTACGCCACGCCCCTCCGCCGGCGCCGACCCCGTCTTCGGACAACCTGGCGCGGATCTCCCAGGAGCTCCCTCCGGCCCCCTCCATGCTGATCACCGGCGCCGATCGCGACGCGTTGCAGCAGTGGTACTGGAACCAGGCCTACAAGACCGCCCAGGAGCTGGCGAGCTGGCTCGTCAAGCGCAAGAAAGCCTCGCCCGAGCTGCTGGCTGCCATCGACGACGTCCGCGATCGCGAGGACGCCGAGATGCTCAAGCAGACCGACATCGCCCTGCTCGTGTCCCAGCTCGAGGACCTGGATCAGGAGACGCGGGAGCCCATCGCCCAGCTCCGGCACGCCGTGGTGGACCTGCGCGTGGAGCGCGACAACCTGGCCGACCAGAGCAACGTGGATGCGGGTAATCTCCAGGATCTGGACTACCAGCTCCACGCCCTGGAGCAGCGGCTGGCCGACGTGTACGCGGATCGCGCGCGCCGGGAGGCCGCGCTGCGCCAGGAGCTCGAGGGTCTGCGCGCCGAGCTCGCCGCCATCCAGCAGGACCTCAACGACCACGAGCGTCGCCTCATCGGTCTGGTGCGCTGGGAAAAGCCCCAGCCCTGTCCCCCGGCCACCAGCCGCAAGTACCAGACCCTCGAGGTCATGGTGACGGACCTGTTTGGGGGGTGACAGCTAGCGGGGAGGCTTGTCGATGCTTTGCAGTGGACTCGCTGGGTGGTCGGTGTGAAGGCCGGT
>CAYFWA010000086.1:0-10821 GCA_964346625.1 uncultured Myxococcales bacterium | reverse complement strand
AGGCTTGTCGATGCTTTGCAGTGGACTCGCTGGGTGGTCGGTGTGAAGGCCGGTTTTTTAGACATGTCGAGACCGTTGCTGCCGTAGGAAAGCGGGTCACGGCTCGCGGCGGCAGGTGGGGGCGCAGCCGTCACCGGGGGTGAGGTTCCCGTCGTCGCACTGCTCGAGGGCCTGGCGGATGCCGTCTCCGCACAGGCTGCAGTCACCGGGACAGCCCGAGGCGTCTTCCGGGAGATCGCAGTGAAAGTCCCCGCAGATCACGGGGCAGGCGCCGCAGTCGGCGGGGCACAGGCGGCAGGTCTCCCGGGTGGGATCGCAGGTCCCGTCGCCACAGTGAGGGGACGCCGGGTCGCAGGGGCCCGTCCCCGGGGGGCACCAGGGCGTGCAGGCAGCCCAGCAGTCGGGGTCCTCGCAGCCGAACAGACCGTCGTGATCCCCGTCGAGACCCAGGGCGCACTGCTCATCGGGCACCGAGCGCTGGTACCGATAGAGCCAGGTGTCGCCGAAGGCGGTGGTGCCGTCCGTCCCGCCGAAGAGCACCACCGCCCCTCCGAGGGCGTGGTAGGCCGTGGCGTGGCCGCCGCGCGGCAGCGGGGCGGCGGACGGGCCGAGCTGCCACCAGCTCGCCTGGAACCATTCCCAGGTGTCGCCCAGCAGGCCCGCGGGAAAGCCGCCGAACAGCACCACGCTCTGCCGGGCGGCGTCGTACGCCATGCCCTGGCTGCCCCGCGCCTGGGGCGCGGTGGCCGAGAGGCGCTCGGTCCATTGAGCCCCGTCCCACTCCCAGGTGTCGTCCATCGCCTGGTAGTTCATGAAGTGGTCGAAGGTTGCGCCGCCAAACAGCACGACGCTCTGGCGGGCGGCGTGAAAGACCATGCGGTGATCCAGGCGCGGGCCGGGATCGGTGGACGGGGCCAGCTCGGTCCACTGGGTGCCGTCCCACTCCCAGGTGTCGTGATAGATGGCGAACACGCCGGCGTACCCCCCGAAGAGCACGACGGTGCCGCGGTTGGCGTCATAGGCCATGGCGTGGCGGTACCGCGGCGCGGGGGCCGCCCCGGGGTGACGCTGGGTCCACTGGGTGCCGTCCCACTCCCAGGTGTCTCCGAAGGTGCTGGTTCCCGTCTGGCCCCCGAACAGCACGACGGTGTCGCGGGCGGCGTCGTAGGCCAGCGCGTGGTCGAAGCGGGCGGGGGGCGCCGCGCCGGGGTGGTGCTGGGTCCAGCGGCTGTTGTCCCACTCCCAGGTGTCCCCGCGCGCTCCGCCGGAAGGCCCCTGGGCGCCGCCGAACAGCAAAACGGTCCCCCGCGTGGTGTCCTCCACCAGCGGGGCGCCGGTGCGCACCGGTGGGGTCGCGGGGGGGACATGCGGAGTCCAGTTGGCGCCGTCCCACTCCCAGGTGTCGCCCGCCAGACCCGCGGTCCCGTCCTGCATGCCGCCGAACAGGACCAGGGCTCCCCGGTGGGTGTCGAAGGCGCTCCCCGGGCGGGACCGGGGCGAGGGCGCGTCTGCCGGAGACAGCGGAGACCAGACAGTCCCGTCCCACTCCCAGGTGTCGTTCAGGCGGTCGGTGGCGCCGTGGCCGCCGAACAGCAGCACCGCGCCACGCGTTCGATCATAGGCCAGGACGTGGTTGTAGCGGGCTTCGGGGGAGACGGCGGGCAAGCGCTGGGTCCAGTCGTTGCCGTCCCACTCCCAGGTGTCCTGCAGGCGCCCCCCGAACTCGTATCCGCCGAAGAGCACCACGCGGTCGCGAACGGGGTCGTAGGCCAGGGCGTGCTCGGCTCGCCCGGGGGGGGCGTTGGCGGGGAGGCGCTGGGTCCACTGGGTACCGTCCCACTCCCAGGTGTCGGCGAGGTCGGAGTACAGGTCGCCGTCCGAGCCGCCGAACAGCACCACGCGGCCGCGGGCCGCGTCGTAGGTCATGGCGTGCACGTCGCGGGCCGGTGGGGCGGCGGTGCTGGTGCGCTCGATCCAGCGGGCGCCGTCCCATTCCCAGGTGTCCTGCAGGCGGCCGCTGCCCCCCATCCCGCCGAAGAGCACCACGCGCCCCCGAGCGGCGTCGTAGACCATGGCGTGGCCGTAGCGGCTGGGGGGGGCGGTGGCCGGATGGAGCCGGGTCCAGCGCACCCCGTCGAACTCCCAGGTCTCGTCGTAGCGGTTGCCGCCGCCGATCCCACCGAACAGCACGATCTTGCCCCGGGCGGCGTCGTAGGCCAGGGTGGGGCCGGCTCGTCTCGCCGGCGTGGCGGTGTCTTGCTGGCGCCAGACGGGCTCCTCGGGCTGGCAGCCGGAGCAGCCGTCGTGGCTCAGCAGGTTGCCGTCGTCGCACAGCTCCTGGTTGGTGAAATCCAGATACCCGTTACCACAGGTCTCATCGGACAGGCAGTCCGGGGTGCAGCCGTCGCCCACGGCCGAGTTGCCGTCGTCGCAGATCTCGGTGCTGTCCACCGTGCCGTCGCCGCAGTGCGGCCGCGCGCAGTTGGTGCGGCAGGCGTCGCGCGCCGTGTCGGAGTTCACCTGGGTGCAGCCGGCGGGCAGGTTGGCGGGGTCGGTGCCGCAGTCGCACTCCTCCTGGTTGCCCGGATCGTGGATCCCGTCCCCGCAACGCGGCAGCCGACAGTCGCCCTGGCAGCCGTCGCCGTCCACCACGTTGCCGTCGTCGCACTCCTCGCGCGCGTCCAGCGCGCCGTTGCCGCAGATCTCGAGCTGGCAGAGGCTGTCACAGCCGTCACCGGGAATGAGCGCCCCGTCGTCGCAGGCCTCGCCGAGGGCGGGCTGCACCACCCCGTCGCCGCACCGCTCCACGACGCAGGCGGCGCTGCAGCCGTCGCCGCTGTCGGGGTTGCCATCGTCGCACTCCTCGCCGGCTTCGAAATCCAGGATGGCGTTGCCACAGACCTCCAGGGAGGTGCAGTTGGCGTTGCAGCCGTCACCGCTTTCGTTGTTGCCGTCGTCGCAGCGCTCGTCGGCTTCCAGCACACCGTTGCCGCAGAACTCGATGATCACCTGGCAGTCGGGATCACACAGATCATCGGGGAGGTCGGGGCCCTTGTCGCAGGACTCCCCGCGCTCCACGTCCACCACGTGGTCACCGCAGCGCGGCGGCGTACAGTCCGTGCGGCAGGCGTCGGGCACCACGTCCGAGTTGCCGGGGCCGTCGTCGCAGGGCTCCCCGGTGTCGGGGACGCCGTCGCCGCAACGCGGCAGCGTGCAGTCCGTGCGGCAGGCGTCGGGGGTGGAGTCGCTGTTGTCCGCGCCGTTGTCGCACTCCTCCACCCCCTCCACCGCGCCGTTGCCGCACAGCGCGGGCGCCTGGTTGGCGTTTTCGTTCTGGTTGTCGTTGTCGTTGTCGTTGCCGTTGCCATCGTCGTCACCGCAGCCGAGGAGCACCAGCGCAAAGGCGCCCAGGGCCAAAGCCAGGGTCCGCGACGCGCGGTTCTGGATGCCACCGGAAGGGCCGGAAACCGATACGTGAGGCGGCTGTCGCGAAACCGCCTGGCTCCCGTGGAGCCAGGCGGACGAGGGGGGGACCAGAAGTGGATGGGGACGTCTGGATGCGGGACGGGCACGGTGCATGGCGAAGCGCTCCTACAAAAGCACTGCCGTACGTTTTTGGTGAGGGCCCGTCAAGTGATCATTCCGTGATCGTCCAGGGAGATCTCAGCTTTCCTCCCCGTCTGCTTCCTCGTCGGGCAGGGCCGGGCGGACCTTGAGCACGATCTCCCGGCGGATCTCTACGGTGCCGGGCTTGGCGCCGCGCGGCTTGCGCACGTTCTTGGCCTGGGTGGCGCTCACCGGGGTGACCCCGCCGCCGCGGGCCTTGCTGTAGTGGGCAGCCACCGCGGCGGCCTGCTTGAGCACGTCCCGGCTGGGCTCCTCGCCCTCGGGCACTCGCAGCACCACGTGGCTGCCGGGCATGCTGCGCACGTGGAACCACCAGTCATTGGGGTTCGCCAGCTTGATGCTCAGCCGGTCGTTGTCGGCCTGGGAGCGGCCGGCGAGCACCTGCCAGCCGCCGGGCAGGGTGTGCTCCCAGAGCTTCGGGGGCTCGGGGTGTTTCGATCGACGATCACGCGCCATGGTATGAGCCTAGTCGTTGGAGAGTCACAAACCCGCTATCTCGCGTCCGGCAACGCTACGCCAGCCTTGCCCTTCTTCTCGTTGCCGAGGGTGACCGTGGCCTTGTCCTGCTCATCGATCTTGCCCTTGATCGCGACCTTCTGGAGCGTCACCTGGGCCTCGCCCCGGGCCCGCACGGCGTAGCGGCCGCCCTCCAGCTTGCCACCGATCATGGTGACCTGGGCTTCGTCCTGAACGGCGAGGCCCGCGTAGCTGCCCTTGAGGTGGGATTTCACGATGCGCAGGCGACAACGCGCGGTCACGGTCAGCGGGGTGCTGCCGCCGGTGAGCTGGATGGCGCGGAGGGTGGCCTCGGTGTTGCCTCGGCAGTACCAGCGCTTGGGCAGGGCGGTGATCACGGCGCCCCGCACCTTGGCCTTGGTGCCGGTGTAGATGCTGCCCGCGATCTCGGTCTTTTCGAAGCGGACGTCGGACTCGGAGCCGGCGTACAAAGCTCGTTTCCGCTTCCCAGCGGCCGTAAGCTTGCCGCCCTTCATGGTGACGCGGGAGCGGCTCCCGGCGTAGAGGCTCCCGTGAAGCTGTGCCCCCTGAAGCTTGACCTCGCCGTCGGTGCCTGCGTACAGCGACTTGCTGCCTCCCTTGAGCTTCCCGCCCTGGATCCGGACGCGGGCGCCCGTGCCGACGTAGACGGCGGTGTCGTCGCTCTCGATGGTGGACTTCTCGATGCGCACCTGCGCTCCGGAGCCCACGTAGATGGCGTGCTTGCGGGCCTTGATGCGGCTGTTTTTGAGAACCAGACGCGCGCCGCTCTGCAGGTAGATAGGGTGGGGGGAGTCGAACTCCACGTTCACCAGGGTGGCCCGGCAATTGGGCTCGGCGTAAAGGATGTGCTTGTCCAGGGTGACGTTCTTGTCCTTGATGGTGATCTCCGAGCTGCAGCGCAGGGTGTCGTTGCCCGACCAGGTCATGGCGCAGATCTCGCCGCGGAACACCATGAGGATGGCGATGGCGGCCGGGACGAGCACCCCGAGGACGGTGGAGATCAGAACTGCCTTTTTTGACATGACGCGATGACTCCTTTTTTTTGTTACCGCGAACCCCGATGGCCGGGGTCCATCCACGGCCAGCGTCGTGAGACGTCCACGCCGATGAGCGCGGACAGCCCCTCGTTGGCGCGGCGGAACACCCCCTCGAGAAACTCGCGGGTCTCGGGCCGCATGGGCGGGTAGCGCCGCTTGGGCCGGAGGGTCTCCCAGAGGTCCACCGCCCGCTGGACTCGCGGGTCGGCGGCGCGCTGATGCCACGGTCGATCGGGGCGGTACCCCGACATGTTGGGGATGCGGCGGCGGTAGCTCTTTTTCAAAAGCGGGCGCAGCAGGCGGTTGGCCGCCAGGCGTCCTGCGAGCCAAAGCGGCGCGTTGGCGGCGTTGCGGTGGGGGCTCACCCGCGAGAGGTCCACCCCCTCGTCCAGCCCCAAAAACGCGATCACCTCGTCGATGCCCATCTGGGGCTCTGCCACGAAGTCCTCGAACAGCACCACCTTGATCTGCTCGGCGGAAAAGTGTCGATAGTAGCGCGCGAGCTGGTCCCGGTAAAAGCCCCGCCGCAGCAGGTTCCCCGGGCGGCGGCGCAGGGTGCCCTCGAAGGAGCGCGTGGCGCGCCCGGTGGACACGGTGTGCCAGTAGTGCGAGTAGCAGCGCTGCACCGGGTCGCGCAGCAGGGCCACGAGCTTGACCCGGGGCAAAAGCGACGCGATGCGGCGGGGGGCCAGCCGGGAGGCCAGGTAGGTGGTGGAGTCCTCTCCCACGAGCTGCCCGGGCGCGGCCTCCCCGAACCAGCTCCGGTACCAGGTTACGTAGGTCTGGGGATCCCCCTCCAGATCGTGGGGAACCCAGCGCCGGCGGCCCCGGCGTCCGCGGTCCACGAAGAAGTCGGGGTGCTGCTCCACGTCGTCCACGTCGAAGAAGTGGATCTCGCCGGGGGGCAGGTACACCTGCGGGTGCTGAGCCAGCACGTGGTGCACCGACGACGTGCCGCTCTTCTGCGCGCCGATCAGGATGAAATCGGGCAAGCCCTGCGGGTTGATGCCTTCCATGCGTTCTCGTTCGTTGTTCTCCGGGGGCGTCGCCCGGCGGGAGCGAATGCACTGTAACCGCTGCGCTCGGCGATGCACAATAGCGCTTTGCCCTCGGCGCCGACCCCTCGGGTGCGGTAGACTTCTCTGGTCGTCGTCTCTCGCCAGGTCTGGCCGCGAAGGAGCGCGCGTCATGCTTTCGAGTCGTCACCCATGGCACTTTTGGCTGAGGAGCGCGAGCGCCGCCGCGATTCTGGCGCTGGGCCTGGCGCTGGGCCTCGCGCTGAGCCTCGCGCTGAGCCCTGGATGCTCATCGGAGACGAACGATGCTCCCGACGGCGCTTCGCCCGACGCATCTCGGCTCGACGGTGGGCTCGACGGTGGCGGCGGGGCGGACGCGGCCCCCGACGCCGGGGAGCCTGCCGACGGCGGCGCGGACGCCGGGCCCGAGGTCCCCTTGCCGGGCTTTGGCGACATCGCGGGGCAGTGCGGCGTGCTCGAGGAGCCCGAGTGGGGCGACGCCAGCCCGCTGCTTTTTCGCAACGTGCTGGACCTGGGCACGGTTGCCTTCGACGCCTCGGCCCTGTCCCCGGGGGGGCAGGAGATCTGGGTGGACGGCAACCTCGGCGGCAGCTCCATCCACTCGGAGGTCTTCGCCTACGAGGTGCTCCGCCGCTGCGAGCTCGCCGATCTGCTCAAGACCGAAGGGGAGATCGAGTACTGGGACGACGGCGGCAAGAAGACGGATCTGCTGGTGGCCATCGACAGCCGCAAGGTGGGCGTCAGCGTCACGCGCGCCTACCACTACCCTCCGGGAGAGCCCCTCACCAGCGCCGAGGCCGAGGCGCTGCTGCAGCAGAAGCTCGGCGACGTTCTGCTGAGCGAGGCCAACGCCCGGCCGGTGGACGCCTGGCACCGCTCCCTGCTGGCGGTGATCGCCTACGACGCCCAGCACGGCGACGCCGTGGCCGCGGCCTTCGCCGGCCTCGACCCCACGGTCGCCGCGGACACCATCGTCGTGGTCACCGTCACCGACGGCCAGGACGACTACGTCTATTGACCCCATGCCAGCTAGCAGCGTTCGGGAGAAATCCGGACCGAGCCTCGCGGAGCGATTTTTCTCGAACGCTGCTAGATGTCGTTACGCCCCCTTGATACGCGCCTCACCCCCGCCGAGAAACGTGAGCGGTCGGCGCTGGTTCGGGCGTACGCGGCCCAGGTGGGCAAGCCGATGCCCTTGTCGCGGCTGCTGGCTCACGCGCGGCAGCACGCTCTGGACATCCGCAAGGCGCGGGCGCAGGCGCGAGTGGTCCGGCGCGCCCGCGCCAACCGCAAGCTGCGGCTCGGGATCTCGTCGGGAAGCAGGCCGCCACGGTCCGGGCCGCGCATCAGCGGGCCCGGATTTTCGAGCAGGAGGTCCTGCCCGCCTTCCGGACGCAGCTTCGGCTGCTGCGCGACGGTTTTTGGCTGGGGGAGCTGACTTTGCTGGACTTCATGAACGCGCTGGAACGGCTGCTCACGGTGCAGCGTCCCCTCGCCGCGGTGGTCATCGGCGGCCTGGTGACCTCCACGGTGCTGACCCTGCTCGTGCTGCCCGCCCTGTACCGGATGTTCGGAGGCGCCGCAGGAGCACCTCAACCCGAAAGCAGGGCATCCAGCTCGGCGTAGGCCTCCCGGGCCTTCTCCTGGACCGAGCTCGCGGCGTCGGGGTTGGCCACCGCGGCCGGGCGCGCGGCCATCACGTGGCCGAGCAGCGTGAGCTCGGTGGCCACGCGCTCCTGCTGCAGCTCCTCGCGCTGGGTCTCGAGCTGGGCCACCTCCCGGGCGAGGCCGACGGACTGGGCGTTGCCCTCCTGGTACTCCCGCGCGAGCCGCTCCTCCAGGGCGCGGATCTGATACTCCAAATCCTGGAGGCGATCGGCGTCGTGGGATTCCCGCTCCGCTTCCCGATCCCGGTCCAGCCCGAGATCGATGATGGCGTGGCGCAGCCGGGCGGTGCGCTCGCGGTGGGCCTGCTCCAGCTCATCGAGGCGCGCCGCCGGGAAGGCCTGCTCCCGCTCCAGGGCTTCGAGCCGCCCATCGCTCTCGGCCAGCGCTGCGAGTAGGGAGGACGCCTCGGAGGGCAGGGCATCCGCGGGGAGCTGCTCGGCGATGCGGCGGGCCGCGCGGACGCACTGTCGCCACAGCCAGGGGTCCTTCACGGCCACCCGCGCCGCCCGGGCCCGGTCGAAGGCGGGCGGCGCCGCCGAGGGTGAAGGCGGGGGGGCGGGGGCGCCCGGCGTGGGTGCAGCCGGTGGCGCGGTCGCAGCTTCCGGTGTTTGGGCCTCCGGCGTGCCGGGCGCCTGTCCGCGGGGCGCCGCGGGGTCCGGTGCCGCGGGGGCCGCGAGCGCCGTCTTGCTCAGGGCGAGATCGGCCCGCGTCGTCGCGCCACCGGTGGACGGGGACGCCTCATGCGAAGGCGGCTGCGAAGGCGGTTGCGAAAGCGGCTGCGAAGGCGGCTGCGAAAGCGGCTGCGAAGGCGGCCGCGAAGGCGGCTGCGAAAGCGGCTGCGAAGGCGGCTGCGAAGGCGGCTGCGAAGGCGGCTGCGAAGGCGGCTGCGAAGGCGGCCGCGAAGGCGGCTGCACCGCGGGCAGGGCCCGGGTGCCCACGCCGTAGGAGCGGGTGGGCCGCCGGAGCCGGGTCCGGCAGGTCTTTAGGGCACGCCGGATCTCGCTCAGGCGCTGGGGGCGGCGGTCGCGGTCCTTTTCCAGGCACTGCACCACCAGGGCCTCGAGCTCTCGCGGAAGCGCGGGGGCGTCGTCCGGCCGCACCTCGCTGGGCAGGCGGGGGATCTCGCGTTGGTTGGCGATGATGAGCTCCTGCACCGTGTTGCCCTGGAAGGGGGGCTGTCCGGTGAGCAGCTCGTAGGCCACCGCGCCGAAGCTGTAGATGTCCGAGCGGGAGTCCACCGGCTCGCCGCGGGCCTGCTCTGGGGACATGAAGGTGGGGGTGCCAAAGATCTCCCCCTTTTTCGTCACGCGGAACAGGTCGGTGTCCACCATGATCATGGCCAGGCCGAAGTCGAGGATCTTGACCTGCTCCCCGCCCGAATCCTGGAGCACCACCATGACGTTTTCCGGCTTGAGATCCCGGTGGATGATGCCGGCGTCATGGGCCGTGGCCAGGGCGTCGGCCACCTGATCCAGCAGGCGCATGGCGCGCCGCAGGGGCAGCACGCCGGGCAGGGCCGCCTCCACCAACTCGTCGAGCCGGTGCCCCTCCACGTACTCCATGGCCAGGTACAGCCGCCCCTCGTCGGACCGGCCGAAGTCCGAGATGTAGACGATGTTCGGGTGCTCGAGGCGGCTGGCGGCCAGGGCCTCTCGCCGGAACCGCTCCATGAGCCGCGGGTCGGTCTGGAACTGCTCCTTGAGCACCTTGAGCGCGTAGCGCCGCTGGAGCACGTCGTGCACCGCGAGGTAGACCTCGCCCACCGAGCCCTCGCCCAGCAGCTCCGTGATGCGGAACCGCCCGGCCAGCGTCTGTCCTACGAGGGAGTCGGTGCTCATGAGCTCCAAGGGGGTGAGAAGTCTATTCGTTGACTACGTTGACTACGTTGACGTAGACGTGGATGTGCGCAGCAAACGTACCAAAAAGCGATCGGGTCTACCGAAGGATTCTTTGTAGAACGGATCCGTCCCTCGATCCAGCGCTCGTTCCATTCCCGTTTCGTACGCGCGTCACCATCACCGCAGGCGGCGCTCCAGGTTGGCGCAGAAGGTCTCCTCGAGCCGCTGCTGGCGCAGCGCGCTGTAGCGCTGGAACAAGCCTGCGAGCTGCTGGCACGCCTGCTCCACCGTCGCCAGCCGCCCCAGGGCGTGCAGCTCCCGGCACAGCTCCGGGCACAGATACCACAGGCAGCGGTTGGCTCGATGTCGCGGGGGCAGCCGGCAGCCCCGAGGCCCGCAGTGGGGGCAGCCCCGCCCGGCGGTGCGCCCCCAGCGCAGGTGTCGGGGGCGGGTGCCGGCCCCCCGCAGTGCGGCGAGCTCCGTCTCGTCGAACACGATGCCCGGCTCCCCGGTGCAGCAGTCGCCCAGGGGCCAGGGGTCCCCGGGATGGCCGCGGCTCACGGCGCAGCGGGCGCAGGCCTCCACCGACCCCATCTGCGCGGTGATCTGCTCGCGCATTGCCCGCATCTGCCGCGCCAGCCGTTGCTCCTCGTCGCCCGGGGAGCCTCCGTCGGCGTGGGCGCGGCGGATGCGCCCGCGCAGCCGCTTCAGGACGGCGCGGTGAGCCTCCGCGTGGGCAAGGAGGTCGGTGGCCGGGGGCGAGTCTTCCGGCGCGCCCAAATGGAGGCGGGGGCGACGCATGGTGGAGCGATCAGTGTAGCACGAGGCCCGCCGCCGTTCCGCGGGAGCGGTGCTTCTTCTCGGCGCGCAGCTCTCTCGGAAGCCGTGCTGCTCGTCAGCGCCGCGGCTCGCCCCGCCGGCGCCCGTCCAGGCGGCGGCCGCACAGGGCGGTGATCACCCCGTGGAGCAGGCTGACCTCGGCCTCGCTGGGGACCGCCCGCACGATGAAGCCGTGGATGGTGCGCAAAAGCGCCGGCCCCTTGGAGGGGGCCTTGAAGAACTCGGCCGCGGCGAGCTCCCGCTCCAGGTGGGTGAGCAGGGCGGCCACGGCCTGCT
>CAYFWA010000085.1:0-14276 GCA_964346625.1 uncultured Myxococcales bacterium | reverse complement strand
CGGCCCGATCCTGATGTTCGCCCTGGCGGTGCTCTTCCTGTCGGACATGCCCGAGCACGCTGGCCCTGTCGAGCAGCTCGACCACGCCGGGCCAGAAGTTGCCGAGGCCCACGCCGATGGCCATGGCGATGAAGATCCACAGGGTCAGGTAGCGATCGAGCAGGGAGAGGCCGGCGGCCACGCTGGTCTTTTCTTGGCTCATCGTCGTAGGATTCTCCGGAATGGGTGAGCTTTTCATGTCGACATAACCGCTTAAGCGTGTATATATGATTGTAGCGAGGTTGTCATGCAGAAAGCGGCATCGATGCTCAAGGCCCTGGGCGACGAGACGCGGCTGCGGATCATGGGCCTGCTGGTACTGCACGGCGAGCTGTGCGTGTGCGACTTCGAGGGACTGCTGGACATCTCCCAGTCCAAGTCGTCACGCCACCTGCGCTACCTTTACAACGCCGGGCTGGTGGAGAACCGTCGCGAGGGCAAGTGGATGTACTACCGCGTGCCCGACGTGCCGGACCCACGCTGCGGGGTGCTGCTTCGCGCGGTCGAGGAGCTGCTCCTTGACGAGGTGCGTGAAAACCTGACGCAGCGCCTCGAGTCCTGGTTCGAGCGCAAGGACGCGGAGACCGCCGGCGCCTGCTCCACGCCGGCCGCCTGAGACCCACGAACGCCCGACACCGGGGCACGAGGACCACGGAGACCCACGAACCACGGAGACCCACGAACCACGGAGACCCACGAACGCCCGACACCGGGGCACGAGGACCACGGAGATCCACGAACCACGGAGACCCACGAACGCCCGACATGAGGGGCACGAGGACCACGACGTGAGCCAACCGCAGATCGAGATCCTGACCACGACTACCGGTCCCCGGTCCGAGGCGACCCTCTCCCTGGTGCGCGCCGTGGCCGAGGAGCTCGCGCCCGACAGTCAGGTGACGCACACGGTGGTGACGAGCGAAGCCCAGGCGCGGGAGCTGGCATTCGGGGGCTCGCCGACCGTGAGGGTCGATGGCGTGGACCTGGAAGGAACGCCGGCCGGTGAGGCGATCCGCGCTGGCCGCGACTACGGCGACGCCGAGCTGCCCCCGCGCTGGCTCGTCGAGGCCGCGATCCTGCGCGGCCTCGCGCCGCAGTCCTACCTGTTTCTCTGCGTGGCCAACTCGGCGCGGAGCCAGATGGCCGAGGGCATCGCCCGCGCCCTGGCTCCCGCAGACGTCACCGTGGCCTCGGCCGGCTCGGAGCCCTCCCGCGTCCGGCCCGAGGCCATCGAGGCCCTGTCCGAAATCGGCGTCGACATCACGGGGCACCGCTCCAAGTCCGTGGATGACGTCCCGCCCGAGGGCGTGGAGGCGGTGATCACCCTCTGCGCCGAGGAGGTCTGCCCGGTCTGGCTCGGCAAGGCCCACCGCGTCCACTGGGGCCTGCCCGATCCCGCCGCCGTGGAGGGCGACGGCCGCCTCGCCGCCTTCCGCGCCGCACGGGACGAGCTGCGGCGCCGGCTCGCCGTGCTCTTCCCCGCCTGACCCGGCCGATGGTTTGCGAGACGACGCGATGTGACCACCGCGCGAAAGTGACTTGACGACATGGCCAAGTTGGAATATATGGTTCGCACAGGACGTTTGGTGGTGTGATGAAGGAACTGGAGGTGTGATGAAGGAACGCGATGTCTACCGGCGCCAGGCGCGCGTGCTCAAGGCCCTGGCCAACGAGTCCCGGCTGATGATCGTGGATCGGCTCGGCCAGGGCGAGTGCACCGCAGGCGAGCTGGTGGAGATCGTCGGCTCGGACCAGTCCACCGTGTCCAAGCACCTCGGGATGCTGCGCAGCCACGGCATCGTGGAGGATCGGCGCGAGGGGAGCTACGTGCACTACCGCCTGGCGACGCCCTGCGTGCTGAACTTCTTCTCCTGCGCGTCAGAAGTCCTGGAGCTGCGGCTATGATGGCGCGCGGCGAGTTTTTTTGCCTCGGTATTGACGACTTGGCCATATTGCCATATGTGCGATTCCCGGGGGCGGGAGCAAGACCATGAAGGAGTGGACCAAGCTGCTGATCATCGTGGCGGTGTTCGTCGCGGCGTGTTTTGTGCCGGTGGGCAGCGAGCGGTTCATGGGGGCGGTGCACGAGAGCCTGACCCTGGTCCGCTGGTACGCCCGCGAGCACGTGCTGCTGTGTTTGATCCCGGCCTTCTTCATCGCCGGCGCCATCAGCGTCTTCGTGAGCCAGGGCGCGGTGATGCGCTACCTCGGGCCCCGCGCCCGCAAGGTGGTCTCCTACCCGGTGGCCGCCGTCTCGGGGACCATCCTGGCGGTGTGCTCCTGCACGGTGCTGCCCCTGTTCGCCAGCATCCACAAGCGCGGCGCGGGGCTCGGCCCGGCCACGGCGTTTTTGTACTCGGGCCCGGCCATCAACGTGCTGGCCATCATCCTCACCGCCCGGGTGCTCGGGGCGGAGCTCGGCATCGCCCGGGCCGTGGGCGCGGTGGTGTTCGCCGTGATCATCGGCCTGCTGATGCACCTCATCTTCCGCCGGTCCGAGGCGGACCGGGCCGGGGACGCACCCCTGGTCCTACCCCCCGAGGACGGCGAGCGCACCCTGCTGCAGAACGGGCTCTACTTCGTGGCCCTGGTGGGCATCCTGGTCTTCGCCAACTGGGGCAAGCCCGCGGCCGACGACGCCGGGGTCTGGTCGGCGATCTACTCCGCGAAGTGGGTGGTCACGGGCCTGTTCGGCGCGGCGCTCGCCTGGTTCATCTGGCGCTGGTTCGAGCGCGACGAGCTTTCCGACTGGATCGACGAGAGCTGGAGCTACGCCAAGCAGATCCTACCACTTTTACTCGCCGGGGTGATCGTGGCCGGCCTGCTGCTCGGCGGCCCGGAGGGCGGCGATCGGGGCTTGATCCCGCGCCACTGGGTGGAGCAGGCCGTGGGCGGCAACTCTTTGCAGGCGAACCTGTTCGCCTCGGTGGCCGGGGCCCTGATGTACTTCGCCACCCTGACCGAGGTGCCCATCCTGGAGGGGCTCCTCAACTCGGGTATGGGCAAGGGTCCCGCCCTGACGCTGCTGCTGGCCGGCCCGGCGCTTTCGCTGCCCAACATGCTCGTCATCCGCAGCGTGCTCGGCACCAAGCGCACCGCCGCCTTCATCGGCCTGGTGGTCGTGCTCTCGGCGCTCGCGGGGTACGGGTACGGGGCGCTTTTCTAGCGCTGTTCTAGGAGGAGAGCATGTCCGTCATCACGAGCAACAAGACCCGCGACGAGATCGACGAGGAAGCGACCATGCGGACGGATGGCCAGGACGTCAAGGCGCTCGGCGCTCGCCTGCGGGAGCTCATCGGGCTCGAGACCCGCCCGGTGGGCGTATACCTTCTGCGGGAAAAGGACCACGACCTGCGCCTCGACGGATTCGCCCGCGTGGAGCGGCACCGCTACTGCCAGGCCGTGATGAGGGCGCGGGCCGGGGCGCCCGTCCTGCTCGAGCCCGAGGAGTGCGCCTGCCCGGCGGCCCGGGCCGCCTTCGGCTGGAAGGCGCTCCCGGCCGGCCTGGCGAGCGGGCAGGGGCTGGTCGGCTTCGGTATCGTCGGGGATCCCGCCACGGGGCGGAACATGTTCGAGGGCATGCCACACTGCACACCGGGGGACGTTGGACACATTGCGCTGGTACCGCTCGACGACGCGCCACACAGCCTCGCTCCAGACGTGGTCGTCGTGGAGGCCCCGCCCGAGCACCTGATGTGGCTCCTGCTGGCGGATCTGAACCGGGCCGGAGGCGACCGGCGGCGCGCGCACACGGCCGTGTTGCAGGCAATGTGCGTGGACGCAACCATCGTCCCCTACCTGGAGCATCGGCTGAACTTCAGCCTCGGATGCTACGGCTGCCGCGAGGCGACCGACATCGGCGTCCACGAGGCGTCCCTCGGCTTCCCGGGGGTGTTGCTCCCGGACCTCGTGAAGGCGCTCGAGATGCTGAAAGCCAAGGCCATGCCCCGCTCCCGGGCCAAGAGCGCGTGGCAGAGCCTGGTGGGCCGCGGCTCCGCGGGCGAGGCCGAGGCGGAGGTCTCGTCTGATCAAGAGGCGGATCCACCGAGGGCGTGGCGCGCCGACGTGGGCGCGCTCCCACGGCTCGAAGGCGATCTGGTCCTGTCCCTGTCACCCGAGGAGGTCATGCAGGTCTTCCAGGCTGCGCTGGACGAAGACGAGCAGGCCGCGCTGGGCTTCGTGGCCGGAACGCTGCACCGACGGATCCGCAGGATCCTCGAGCGTCCACACTGCTCCCCCGCCTTCGAGCTCTACCGCCAGCGATCGGAGTGACACCATGGACGACCGGATGATCACCACCTTCGCCACCGCCGAGGGCTTCGACGAGGCCATCGGGGTGCTCGACCGCAAGGGGCTCGCCTTTGAGGTGCTGCTGCCGCCCGCAGGCCTCGACTGGCTGGCCGCCCCCGGACTGATCATGGACGCGGAGACTCGCGCGGCGCTCGTGGACACCCTGGGTGACTCGCTGCGCAGCTCCGGATGGGTGGACTACCGCCCCGCCCAGGAGGAACCGCAGCCGCCGGAGACCGGGCAACCCGCGGTGGACGTCTTCGGCAACGCGGCGGTGACCCTGCTCACGCCCTGCGTGGCGGACGAGACCAAGATCCGCATCATCGCCGAGATCACGGGGGATCTGGAGCCAGTGTTCCCCTACCTGAACGTGGTGATCCCCCACGCGTCGTACTCGCCCGGCGCCCAGACCCTGACCTATCTGGACGGCCACCGGATGGTCGTTTTGTATCCGCGGCGCATCGCCATGGCCAAGCCCCACGAGCTGGTGGACGCCTGGCTCCGGCTGGCCGACATCCGGAGGCGCGCGGGCGACGCCTGGGCACGGCGCGACGAGATCGAGCCCGACTACACCACCCGGAAGAAACCGCCGGCGCTGGAGATCCTGAAGCGCCTGCCCGGCACGAACTGCGGCCAGTGCGGCGAGATGACCTGCATGGCCTTCGCGCTGCGCCTGTGGGCCGGGGAGGCCCGGCTGGGCGCCTGCGCTCCGGTGCTGGCACCGGAGCAGGCGGCCCATCTGGAGGCGCTGCGGGAGATCTGCGCAGGGCTGGGAGCCCCGCTTGGCTGAATGACACGAGGAGGGTTTGAGATGAAGATCGAGGTTCTCGGCACAGGTTGTGCGAAGTGCAAGAAGCTCTACGAGGCGGCAGAGGCCGTGCTGGAGCGCGAGGGGCTCGAGGCCGAGCTCGTGAAGGTGGAGCAGCTCGACGAAATCATGAAGCGCGGGGTGATGATGACCCCCGGGCTCATGATCGACGGCGAGCTCAAGAGCACGGGGAAGGTGCCCCGCGACAAGAAGCTCGTGGCGTGGATCCGCGAGGCCGCCGCTCGGTCGTAAGCGACGCCGGTCGGCCCGACCGACCGATTGTGAATCGAGGCGCAGATGTTCGAAGACTTTTTGGCCAATCTTGGCACCTACATCCAGTCGAACCCCTGGCTGGCCGTGGTAGCGGTTTTTCTGGGCGGCGTGCTGACCGCCACCAACCCCTGCGTCCTGGCGATGATCCCGCTGATGATCGGCTTCGTTTCGGGCCGCCGGGAGCAGGGGCTCGGTCCGCTGCGGGCCCTGAGCTACTCGCTGGTGTTCGTCATCGGGCTCTGCGCGACCTTCGCCGTGCTGGGCGTGATCGCGGCCTTCTCGGGGAGCATGTACGGCCAGAGCTCCCCGGTGTGGAACTGGATCGTGGCCGGGGTGTGTCTCGTCATGGGGCTGCACCTCATGGGGCTGATCCCGTTTCAGATCCCAACGCCCATCAAGTCACAGCCCAAGCTCCAGGGCGGGCTGGGGGCGCTCGTGCTGGGGCTTTTGTTCGGGTTCGTGTCGCTGCCCTGCTCCGGCCCGATCCTCATCGTGGTCTTGACCTACCTGGCCGGCTCCGACTCGTCGGCGGCCTACGGGGGCCTGCTGCTGTTCGTCTACGGGCTCGGCCACAGCGTGCTCGTGCTGGTGGCCGGGGTGTCCGTGGGGATGGCGCGCAAGCTCATCGAGTCCGGACGGGTCACCCGCGTCACCGAGCGTCTGCGACAGATCGCCGGTGTGCTCATCATCGGGGTGGGTGTCTACTTCGCCTATCTCGCCATTCAATAGGAGTGAATCATGATTCTGAGAAGGGAGATTTCCGCCATCCTCCTGGCCGCCGCCGTCGCGATCGGCCTCGCGAGCAGCGCCAGCGGCTGTCGGCGGTCCGGCGCGCCCGCCGGGGCCATGAAAAAGAAGGCGGGCGAGAAGGTCGGCAAGATCGTGTTCGTGGGCAAGCAGCACGCCTGCGGCTGCGTCAAGCGGCGGGTGGACGAGAGCTGGGAAGCGCTGCAGTTCGCCCTCAAGAAGCACGCCTCGGTGAAGGTGGAGCGCCTCGCCATGGACGTCCATCGCGATCGGGTGCGTGAGCTGCGCCGCCAGCGGCGGTTCATGACCCTGCCGGCGGTCTACTTCTTCAACCCCGAGGGCAAGCTGGTGGCCATGCTCGCGGGTGAGCTGCAGCCGGACCAGATCACCGGGGCGTTGAAGTAAAATGGCCCGATCGATCGCCGCGCAACCGACCCCAAGGCGGGCTGGTGCGGCGAGCCCCCGGTGGCTCGCGCTCGTCCTCGGGCTGATGCTCGCCTCGGCTGTCTTCGCGGTGTTGACCCGGCGCTGGGGCCTCACCGGCGTCGCCGTGGGGTTTCTCTTCGGCTTCGCCCTGCAGCGGGCGGCCTTCTGCGGCTCGGCCATCTTCAGCTCGGTGGTCCTGTTCAAGGACGCGCGCGGGCTCATCGGCGTGCTCATCGCCATCGGCGTGTCCATGGCCGGCTTCGGCGCCTTGGCCGCGGCCGGCTGGATCCGACCGAGCCCCAAGCCCTTTTTTCTCGCGCCGGCCCTGGTGGGGGGCGCGATCTTCGGCAGCGGCATGGTGCTCGCAGGCGGCTGCGTCAGCGGCTCGCTCTTCAAGGCCGCCGAGGGGCGCCTGAACTCCATGCTGGCCGTGGTGGGCATCGCCGTGGGCGCCAACATGGGCGTGGTGGGGCTGCTCGCGCCCTTTCGGCGCTGGCTCCGCGGGCTCACCTCGGGGCTGGCCGTCGTGCCCAGCGTCGACCAGGCCCTCGGCGTGCCCTACGCGGCGGTCGCCATCCCCGTGGGCAGCCTCGCGGTGCTCGCCGGCTGGTGGCTCTGGCGCCGCGCGAATCCCAGGCCCAAGGGCGCGACTGCCTCGTCGGCCTCGTCGGCCTCGTCGGCGACCAGCAAGCCCTGGCTCGCCCGCGGCTGGTCCTTCGCTGTTTCCGGCGCCGTGCTCGGCGTCGCAGGCTGGCTGGCCTACCCGGCCTCGGCCGCGGCCGGGCGGGCGTATCCTCTCGGCAGCACCGAGAGCGTGATGATGGCCCTGTCCGGCGTGGTCGGCGCCCCGCGGCCGATCATCGGCTGGATGCTCTGGCTCGGCCTCGGCGTGGTGATCGGCTCGGCCTTCTCCGCCTGGCAGCGGGGCGAGCTCCGGCTGCGCTCGGCCGACCCCGCCACGCTCATCGTGGCCTTCGTGGGCGGCCTGATGACCGGGCTCGGCGCGGTGATCGGCATGGGCTGCTTCATCGGCCACATCCTGTCGGGCGGGGCGCTGCTCAGCTTCGGGTCCCTGCTTTTCGGCGGGGTGGTCCTGCTGGCCAACTGGCTGACCACGATCCTCTATCTGCGGGGATGGTGATGCGGGCATCGCGGCAACCGCTGAGCATGGTTCGCCGGCGATGGCTCCTCTCCTCAGCGGTCCGGCTGGTGATCGCGGTCGTGCTGCTCGGCCAGTCGAGGTGCGCCGCCTTGATGAAGCTGCCGTTTTTGAGGGGAACGCCGGTCCCGTCCGTCAGCGTCAGGGTATCGTCCACCCGCGCGAAGTCGCCGATCAAGCCAGGGTCCACGCTGACGCTGAAAAAGGCGCTCTCCCTGGCGCTCGAGAGCAACCCGGACCTCGAACAGGGACGCGGTCGCGTCGACGAGGCCCGGGCGCAGGTCGGCCTCGCCCGCTCCGGGCACTGGCCGAGCCTGGTGGCCCAGGTGAGCTACTTTCGTTACCTGGATCCCCAGCGCCTGCTCCCGTTCCGCGGCCAGGCCGAAGTCGGGGTCTTCACCCGGAATGTCGCAGCGGGCGAGATCGCCCTCACCATGCCCCTTTTCTTGGGCGGGAAGGTCGTCAGCGAGGTTCGCGCCGCCCGCCTGCTACGCCTGGCCGCCAAGCACCGGCTGGCGCGGAGTCGAGAAGAGACCGTTTTCAATGTCACGAGCACGTACCTGGCGATCATCGGCCAGGCCAAGTACATCGAGGCGCTGGCGCTCGCCGAGCGAGCCCTGAAGCAGCACCGGGTGCATGTCGCCGCAACCGTCGCGCAGCAGAAGGCGGCGCCCCTCGACCTGCTTCGGATCGACGTCCGTCTGGCCGATCTGCGCCAGTTGGCGATCCAGGCGAGATCCACAATGACCGCTCAGCGCCTGCTCCTGCTGTCCCAGATCGGCCTCACCGGCGACGCGTCTTCCTTCAAGATCGCGGAGCCGGAGGCGTTCAAAGCCCCTGCGCGCTCTACGGAGAAGGCGATCAAGCGCGCCCTGCGTCGTCGCCCGGACGTCCAGGCCGCCCGGGCAGACTTGGCTGCCCGCGTTCGCGAGGTGGACGTGGCACTTTCGGGCTACTGGCCTAGCGCTTCGCTGGTCGGCGCCTACGGCTTCAAGACGGACCTGGCGACGAGTATCGAGGACGTCGGCTACGTCGGGCTCTCCCTGCAGATCCCGCTGTTCGACGGGCTCGCGACTCGGGCCAAGGTCCGCACGGCTCGCGCTCGCGTCCGGGCATCCGCGGCGGCCTTGCGGAAGCTGCGTCTGCAAGGGCGCCTGGAGATTCAGACTGCGTGGGCGGAGATCAATGCGGCGCGAGCGCGGCTGCGGGCGACCTCGCTGAGCATTCGGCAGGCCGAAGAGGCCTTGCGGCTGGAGCGCGAGAAGCACCGCGTCTCACGGGGCACCATCGCGGATGTTCTGGACGCGCAGGCGGCGGCGCTTCAGGCCGCGGCGACGCATCTGCAGGCAAAGGTCAAGCTGGCGGTAGCGACCGCGCGGCTCAGGCTGGCGATGGGGGTGATCAAGCCATGATCTCACGTCTTCGACGGCAGATGATCTGGGGTCTCGTTGTGGCAGCGCTTGGGCCCGGGTGCGGCAAGAGCTCGCCACCCAAGGCGAAGCGCAAGCCACCGCTCGTCCGGGTGGTCTCCGTGAAGCAGCAGCCCCTGACCGAGAGCATCGATCTGACGGGTACGGTGGAGCCGACGCGCACGGCCCGGATGGCCTCGCCCACCCAGGGACCCGTGCTGCGCTGCCTGGTTCGCGAGGGGGATGTGGTCAAGCGCCGTCAGCTCCTCGTCAGGATCGGCCGACAGCGTGGCCAGGTCGCGCAGGCAGCTTCGGCGGCCGAGGCCCTGCAGAAGGAGCAGCGGGAGCTGACGCGCGTCAAAAGCCTGGTGGCCGCCGGCGCGCTGCCGGGCGCCGAGCTGGACCAGGCGAAGGCACGCGTGAGCAGCGCGCGCGCGTTGCTCGCCAGTGCCGCGGAGTCCACCGGAGATGCACAGATCCACGCGCCTTGGCGGGGCCTGGTTTCGAAGGTCTACGTGGCCGTCGGACACGTCGTCGCCCCCATGACACCGCTCGTCGACGTCTTCGACCCGACCTCACTGGTGGTGCGCTTCGCCGTCCCGGAGCGGTTCAGCACCCGGGTCAAGGCCGGGGGGGCGGTGCGGGCCACGCTGGATGCCTGGCCCGGCCGGCGGTTGCAGGGACGGATCGTCAGGGTCTACCCGGAGCTCGACCGGAGCACCCGCTTTCGAACCGTCGAGGCGGTCCTCGACACCAAGGACCAGCTAGTGCCGGGGATGTTCGTGCGCCTGCAGGTCGTGCTCCGTGAGATCGAAAAGGCCATCGTCGTGCCGACCGAGGCGCTCGTCGTCACCCCCAAGGGTGAGCGCATGGTGTTCGTCGTGCGGGGTGGTCGCGCGCACCGGGTCGCGGTAACCCTGGGAAGCAGCCAGCAGGGGATCGTCCGAGTCCTTGCTGGGCTGAAGGTCGGACAAGCGGTCGTGGTCGCAGGGAACGAGAAGCTGAAGCATGGGGGCCTCGTGCGGATCGATCGCGGACGAGCGGGAGGTGGCTCCACCGCGGCGGCCGGGAAAGAGCGGGGCAGATGAAGCTCACACGGCTCGCGGTCGGAAAACGGGTTGCCACCAGCGTCATCGCCATCGCCCTGTTGGTGCTCGGCATCTACGGGCTGCAACGCCTACCCGTGGATTTCCTGCCGAAGATCACGTACCCGATGATCAAGGTTCACGTCTGGTGGCGAGGGGCGACACCGGAGGAGATCGACCGGAGCCTGGCCGATCCCATCGAGCGGCAGATGGCGACCGTGGACGGGCTCGACTACCTGGAGTCATCGAGCATCGAGGGGATGTATACCCTGCTCGTGAACTTCCGGTACGGCACGAACGTCGACGTGGCCTATCAGGACGCGCTGGCGGCCATGGCGCGCGTGGCGCGAGAGCTGCCCAAGGACGTCGAGCCCCCCATCGTCATCAAGGCCGATCCCTCCCAGCTCCCCGTCGCCCAGGTGACGATCAGCTCGGACCGGTGGGATCTGGTCAAGCTGCGGGACTGGACGGAGAACTGGCTCCAGGATCGGTTGCTGGCGGTCCCTGGCGTCGCCGGTACCGAGATCGTGGGTGGTCAGAAGCGTGAGATCCGGATCCACCTGGACCCGTTGGCCATGGAAAAGGCGGGGCTTTCGCTCTCGCAGGTGGCGCAGCGGCTGCGCGACGAAAACATCGAGCTTTCGGTGGGCCGCGTCACCCGCGGCTCGCAAGAGCTCATCGCGCGGGTTCTGGGGGAGTTCCACACGCTCGACCAGATCCGCGCTGTGGTTCTCAAACGGGAGGCCGGATCTCGGATCACGGTGCAGGAGATCGGCAGGGTCGTGGATTCCCACGAAGAGGTGCGCGTCATCACCCGCCTCGGCGGCAAACCCTGCGTCAAGCTCAGCGTGCTCAAGCAGTCGGACGCCAACACGTTGAGCGTCGCGCGAGCCGTGAACCGTCAGCTCGACGTGCTCAGACGCGAGGTCCCGGCGGGCGTTCGCCTGGGCGTCGTGGAAAACCAGGCCCAGTACATCGAGGAGGCCCTGAACGGTGTGCGCGACTCGGCGCTGCAAGCCGGCGTGCTCGTGATCGTCGTGGTCTTCCTCTTTCTGGGGAGCTGGCGGCAGGTCGTCATCATGCTCCTGGCGTTGCCGCTGACATTGGTCCTGAACTTTGGGCTCATGCAGTTGGCGGGCTTCTCGATCAACCTTTTTTCGCTCGGCGGCCTCGTGATCGCCATGGGCGTGATCCTGGACAACTCCATCGTGGTGATCGAGAACATCACCCGGATCCGGCGTGTGCGTCAGGAGGAGTCCGCGCCCGAGAAGGTGGACGTGGCCAGCGCCGGCGCCGCGGAGGTCGGTTCGGCGGTGACCGCGGGGACGATCTCCTTCGTGGTGCTCTTCGTGCCGTTTCTGCTGGTACCCGGGCTGTCCAGCCTACTGTTCCGGGAGCTGATCCTCGTGGTTGCCGGCATCGCCGCGGTGAGCCTGCTCACCGCGCTGACCTTCACCCCGATGCTGGCCTCCGTCCTGCTGGGTCGGCGCGCGAAGGTCGGGAAAACAACCTGGTTCGAGCGGATCTTCGAATCCGTCGCCGGCGGCTACGCCTGGCTCTTGAGGCGGGTGATCCGCTGGCGGTGGATTGTGCTCGGCCTGGGGCTCGCGGTCATCGCCGCGGCGGTCGTGATCCTGCCCCGCGTGGGAAGCGAGTTTCTCCCCGCGATGGACGACGGCCGCGTCATGGTCAAGGTGAAGCTCCCCACCGGGGCGTCGCTGGCCCAGACGAACCAGCTTCTCGAGCGCATCCAAGCCAAGCTGGCTGACGACCCCCTCATCCAGAGCAGCTTCACCCTGGCCGGCGGCAAGGTCTGGGGGTTGTACACCTACGAGATCGCCAACGAAGGTGAGGTCAACATCCAGTTGAAGCCCCGCGACCAGAGGCCCCTGAGCACCGCGAAGTATGTCCAGCGCCTCCGTTCCCGGCTCAAGGGGGTCCAGGAGCCCGGCGCGAAGATCATGGTCAAGCCCATGAAGGTGAAGGGCATCCGCAAGATCGGAGAGGCCGACATCGAGGTCAAGCTCAAGGGCCAGGACATGAGCCGGCTGTTCCGGCTGTCCGGCGAGATCGTCCGGAAGATGAGATCCTTGAGCGCGCTCGCCAACGTGCACATGTCCCTCGACTATCGCAAGCCGGAGCTTCAGATCACGCTGGACCGGACCAAGGCCCAGGAGCTGGGCGTGTCGGCGGCGAGCCTGGCCTCCACGGTACAAGGTTTGACCTCGGGAACCATCGCCTCACGCTATCGCGACCGCGGTGAGTACTATCCGATCCGGCTGGTCATTCCGGAGTCGGAGATCCGCTCTCGGCGGGATCTCGAGAACATGGTCGTGACGACTGACGCCGGGAAGCAGGTGCGGGTGCGTGACGTGGCGGCGGTGTCCCAGGCCGTGGGCCCGGTGGAGATCGTCCGCGAGAACCAGGTCAAGCAGGTCGTCGTCAGGGCCGACGTCCGGTCGGGCAACGTGGGCGGAGCGCTCGAGGGCCTGCGGGAGGACCTCGCCAAGCTCTCCCTCCCTGCGGGCTACACCCTCGAGTACGGCGGCCAGGCGCAGATGATGAGCGACATGCGCCGCAACCTCATTCTCGTGCTGGCCTTTGCCATCTTCTTCGCTTTCGTGGTGCTGGCCGTTCAGTTCAACAACCTCAAGCTGCCCATGCTCATTTTGGGTGCGGTCCCGCTGTGCCTCACAGGGATGCTCGCCGCGCTCTTTGTCACCGGGTTTCCCATCGGCGCCACGGTGGCCATCGGCGTGCTGGTCGTGGTCGCGGCCACGATCAACGATGGGGTCTTGTTGCTCACCTTCGCCGGTGAGATCCAGGCCGATCGAGGCAGCGCCCCGTCGGAGGCCGTGGTGGAGGCGGGGCGGATCCGCTTGCGCCCACGCGTCATGACGACCCTGAGCACCATGGCCGGCCTCATGCCGTTGGCCTTCAACCTCGGAGAGGGGGGGGACATGCTCCAGCCCATGGCGATCGGCGCCTTGGGCGGGCTCGGCTTCGAGCTCTTGGTGGCGCTGTTTTTCATGCCGTGCCTGTATGTGCTGTTCACGAGGGAGCATCGGTGATGATATGTTGGCTCGACGCCCGGCGCGATTGGTGAAACGGCTGATGTTGTTCCTTGCCCTCAAGGGGTGGTGATGCGACTGCACGTGGTACTCCTCTCCGCGATGGTCCTGATCGCCCTGATCGCCCTGATCGCTTGTCACCCACCCATGTGGCGCGCCGAGGAGGGCGCCCGCACGGATCGCGTGCACCGGCTCGTGCTCGTGGTGCGCGAAAAGGGCTGCCAGTGCACCCGCGAGGACGTGGCCAAGGCCATGCGCTCCCTCGGCGTGGTGCTGGGGGCTCGCCGGGACCGGATGGTCACGCAGCTCGACTGGGACGAGGACCGCTCCCGGGTGCAGCGCTACCGAAGCCAGCGCCGCTTCATCGCCCTGCCGGCGCTGTATTTCCTGGACACACAAGGTAGGGTCGTCGGGCTGCTCGAGGGCGACATTCAACCGAAGTGGATCCGCCAGCTCATGCGCTGAGCCGCGCGGAACCGCGCGGAACCAAGGAGGACCACATGCACAGACGAATCAGCACGCTCTTGCCTGTCGTGGCCCTGGCGTTCTTGCTGTCCGACCCGACTCCCGCCAGGGCCGCGCCCGTCAGGGCCGCGCCCGCCAGGGCCGCGCCCGCCAGGGCGCCTGTGGCGCGCATCGTGTTCATCGGCAAAAAGAAGGCGTGCCCCTGCACCAAAAAGCAGATCGCCGCTGGCTGGAAGGCGCTGCAGGCGGGCCTGGGCAAGCGCCGGATCCCGGTCAAGCGCATCCAGGCCGATGTTCACACGGCCGAGGCGAGCCGCTACCGAAACAAGCGCGCTTACCGGGCGTTGCCGGCCATCTACTTTTTGACCGCGGCGGGCAAGGTCATCGAGCTCCTGCAGGGGATCGTCACCACCGCCGACGTGAAGCAGGTGCTCAGAGGCCGCCAATCGGGCCAATCGGGCCAATCGGGCCAATCGGGCCAATCGGGCCAATCGGGCCAATCGG
>CAYFWA010000084.1:2139-14375 GCA_964346625.1 uncultured Myxococcales bacterium | reverse complement strand
CACTCCGGGCGTCGTTATCAAGCTCGTTTGCCGTAGGAGCCCAGGCACCGGTGCCGCAGTCGCGATCACTACCGCGATCGCGAGCCAAGGGTACGCGCGACGACCAGCGGCCGAGTCGGGATGCCTCGCTTCCGGGTACCCCGCCGCGTGTTTTATCGCCGCCTTCCACGGCCCTCCAAATGGGCCGGGCCGCTCCATCCCTTTCGCAGGAGGTCCGGATGACGTCTGCATCAGAATCTCGCCGGTGCTCGGGTGCGCCTCGCCGGCGTGCGCTCTCCTTTCGGTTTCTCGCCGCCGGCGGGGGACGCGGAGGACAATCCGAGAGCCGAGGCCCATGGCGAGGTCGGCGCTCGCAGCGGGGAGAGCGCTGCCCACTGCCGCTGCGCTACGCGCTGCTCGCGCTCCTGCTCCTGCCAGCTTTCGGGTCCTGGGCCGGCTGCGAGGATCGCAGCAGCCGCAAGCAGGTCTGCAGCCCGCACGAACGCAAGGAGTGTCCCTGCCCCGTGCTCAGCGGCGTGCAGTACTGCAAGGCGGACGGCTCCGGATACACCGAATGCATCTGCCCCGTGCGCCGCATGGAGTTCCAGCCCCACGTGGTACAGCTCGACCACCGCGTCAACGGAACGGTGGAAAAGGCCGAGGACGGGACTCTACGGTTCCCGCTGGCGGGCAACGAGGCGCTCGCCTCGCTGCAGCCCCGGGAGTACGTGGTGAGCCTGGCGGCCGGGCGCGCGGGCCGGATCGTCCACGTCGCCGTACAAGACGGCGACATCGTCATCGAGACGGAGCCGCGTCCCCTCGGCGAGGTGTTCGACGATCTGAAGATCGACCTCGACTCCCAGGTGCAGATGACCGCCCACCTGCCCGAGGACCAGCGCCAACGTTGGCTGGAGCTGACCCCGGGCAGCCAGATCGTCTCGCCCCTCGGTGGCGTGTTCAAAAAAAAGGGGACGGAAAGCTCCACCACGGAGATCGCCGGCACCTCCTTTACCTTCGACGGGGGCCTGATCCCCAAGGTCATCGACGTGGACCCGGCGACCTACGTCCACATCACGCCAAACTTGTATGCCAAGCTGGACCTGCGCGGGTTTCACTTCGCCTTCGTCGCCTCCCTGGACATCGATCTGATGCTCAAGCTGCGCGCCGCCTTCGAGGCCTGGGTCAAAGCCACCGCCGAAATCGAGATGGTGGAGCTCACCGCCTGCGTCCTGTTTCCCTTCGCCTGCTGCGACATCAACTGCGCGCCCCTGCGCCTCTCGGTCACCGGCGCCGTGTCGGTCTGGTTCTGGCTGACCCTGGGCTGCCAGGCCGAGGTGGACGGGTCGGTGGACATGTCCCCCGAGCTCAGCTTCCAGGGGAGCTACGCGGGGGGCGTGCTCTACAGCGATGACTGGAACGACCCCATCTGGGACGGCGCGAGCAGCAAGCTCAAGGACGCCATGGCCGACTACGCCGAGGGGGAGGTGGTGACCTACAGCTCCCACGAGTCGGAGGGCTCGGCCCAGCTCAACATCCCCTTCAAGTGGACCCTGCACGGCGGGATCAAGTGCTACATCCGCCCCAAGCTGGAGCTGTCCATCCTGGAGATGGGCGGGCCCTACATCGAGGGCGGACCCTACGTATCGCTCGACGCCTACGTGGAGCGCAACCAGGTCGAGTTCTCCGTCGGTGTGTCGGCGAAGGCGGGGGCGGAGCTCAACCCCTTCGGCCAGGAGAGCCTGTTCGACTGGAATCACGACCTGTTCGACGAGAGCCAGGTGATCTGGCGCTACTCTTGGATGACCTGCGGGGACGGCATGCGGCAGACCCACTGCCCTGGCCACGAGTTCCTCCCGTGCGACGACTGCCCCGACGACGACGGCTGCGACAACCCTCCCGAGGAGTGTGACGCCGGCCCGCTGTTCAAGCAGGATGGCCAGGGCCTCGGCTACGAGGACGGCGTGGCGTACCCGTGCATCCCGCCGCCCGGGCCGGGCGCCTGCACCTGCGCCGAGGGCTACGTCCCGGCCGAGCACCTGGACGTCGCCAACTGGGAGGAGTTCCCGGATCTGCACCGGGGCTTTTGGGGCGACGGCAACAACCGCTGCGTGCCGGCCTGTGGCAACGGCGAGGAGGATCCCGGAGAAGCCTGCGACCCGGGCAAGGATCGGGTGGTGGAGGACCACTCGGTGGAGCCTTCGCTCAACGCGTGCGTCTACGAGTGCGCCGAGGACTGCTCGCGGGTGGTGAACCGCTGCGGGGACGGGATCAAGGAGTGCTGGGAGGAGTGCGACGACGGCAACCGCGACGACTGCGATGGCTGCAGCCGCTGGTGTCTCGTGGAGGACTTCGTCAACGCGTGCGGTGACGGCAGGGTGTGCCCGCCGGAGGTGTGTGATGACGGCAACACCGTCTCGGGAGATGGCTGCAGCGCCGACTGCCTGTCGAGGGAGGGGTGCCCCAACGGGGTGCTGGATCTGGACGAGGAGTGCGACGACGGCAACCTGGAAAACGGGGACGGCTGCGACAACAACTGCACGGTGAGCCGCTGCGGAAACCTCGTGGTGGACCACGCCGGCGGCGAAGAGTGTGACGACGGCAATCAGGACGACTGTGACGCCTGCAGCAACTCCTGTACCCGCAACCCCGGCTACGATGTGGATCCGACGAAGCGCCGCTGCGACAACAACGGTGTCCGGTGTCCCTGGGAGGCGTGCGACGACGGCAACCTGAGCGACGACGACCAGTGCTCCACCCTGTGCACCGAGATTCTGGGCTGCGGCGATGGGATCCGGAGCCCGAGCCGAGGCGAGCAGTGCGACTGGGGGGCGCGCAACAACGACTGCGGTTGCCTGCTGGGCGAGTTCCAGTGCGGAAGCGGTGAGTGCATCTCGGGGGACCTGCTGTGCGATCAGAGCCCGGATTGCAGCGACCAGAGCGACGAGACCCGGTGCGGCGGCTGTGGGTCGGGCGAGTTCCCTTGTGACAACGGGCATTGCATCTCGGCGGCCAAGCTCTGCAACCGCGTGGACAACTGCGGCGACGACTCCGACGAGCTCGCCTGCAACGGCTGCTCCACCGACTGCCAGCGCTGGGCCGCGCCGTCGTACTGCGGCGACGGCCGGGTCTGCGGTACCGAGGAGTGTGACCCCAACGACGGCAGCGGGAGCTTTACGAGCTGCGGCGCCTGCCACATCGACTGCACGCTGAACACCGGCTGCGGCGATGGGCACGTCTGCGGCGAAGAGGTCTGCGACGACGGCAACAACGTGGACGGCGACGGCTGCAGCGCCGACTGCCGATCCGATGAGACCTGCGGCAATGGCATTGTGGACCCCGGGGAGGCCTGTGACGACGGCAACCGCCAAAATGGCGACGGCTGCCGCTCAGACTGCAGCGGTCTGGAGGTCTGCGGAGACAAGGTCAAGGATCCGGGTAGCGAAAGGTGCGAGGACACGTCGGTGAACGGGGTCGACGTGGGCTGCTCCGAGGCCGCCCCGCACTGCAGCGCGGACTGCCAGAGCTGCGGCGCGAAGTGCGGCGACGGAATCATCGGTACGGGTGAGATCTGCGAGCCCGCCGAGGGCTCACCGGATCCGGGCTGCTCGGGGTCCACCCCGAAATGTGGGCCCGCGTGCCACACCTGCATCGCGGATTGCGACAACCCGGTGTGTGGGGACGGGACGCTGTGCGCCGGAGAGCAGTGCGATGACGGCAACACCACTGACTGCGACGGCTGCAACAGCGACTGTACGCTCACGAGGTGCGGGGATGGACTGGTCTGCGGCGACGAGGTCTGCGACGACGGCAACGCCATCGGCGGCGACGGCTGCCGCGGGGACTGCCGGGGCCGCGAGATCTGCGGCGACGGGCTGGTGGACTACCACGCCGGTGAGTACTGCGAGGATACCAGCGCGCAAGGGGTGGATGAGGGGTGCACGGATAGTCACCCCCACTGCAACGGGGACCGGTGCGCGGGCTGCCTGAGCAACCTCTGCGGGAACGGGCAGATCGAGAATCCCGAAGCCTGCGACGGCGACAGCCGCCAATGCATCGAGGCGGCGACGGGGTACGAGGGGCTTCAGGACTGCCAGACCAACTGCCTGGGCTGGCAGGACTGCGTGCCCGCCGAGTACTGCGGCGACGGGGTGGTCAACGGCTTCGAGGAGTGTGACGACGGCAACAACGTCGACTGCGACGGCTGCCACTCCGACTGTCGCGCGGAGACCGGCTGCGGCGACGCCATGGTGTGCGGCGCCGAGGAGTGTGACGACGGCAACACCACCGACTGCGACGGCTGTCACGCCGACTGCCGCGTGGAATCTGGCTGCGGTGACGGCGTGCGGTGCGGGGTGGAGATCTGCGACGATGGAAACCAGCAGGACTGCGTCGGCTCCTGCGCCGCGGACTGCTCCACGGTTCGCGCCGAGCCCCACTGCGGGGACCAGCTCCTGGACACCCAGTGCGGCGAGGTCTGCGAGGACACCAGCCCCGATGGGCTGGATCTGGGCTGCACCCCGGCGGCGCCACACTGCCTCGGCTGTCAGGGCTGCGGGAACGCCGTGTGCGGTGACGGAATCGTGACCCCCCCCGAGACCTGCGATGACGGCGGCCTGTGCTACGACTCGGCGGTCACCTGCACGACGCTGACGTGGACCACCGACTGCACCGAGCCCCACGCCAATGGCTGCTATCCAACGGACTGCGACGGGTGCAGCGCCACCTGTCAGATCGAGGTCATCGTCTGTGGGGACGGGATCCAGCAGTGCGACGAGGAGTGCGATGACGGAAACACCGTTGCCGGCGACGGCTGCGACGCCTCTTGTCGGATTGAGTAGAGGTAACCGTTCGGGGTGTCGTAGGACCGAAAGCGTGGTAAACGGCACCAAGGCAGGTTTCCGTGCAGCGGCGCGAAGCGCGGTGATTGGGGGTGAGCCCCGAAAAACCGCGCTTTTTCGGGGCGAGGGGGGATGGGACATCCCCCCTGAACGCTTGCGAGTAGAGGAGGCTCTCATGGCTGAACGCATCTACCCACGTTCCATCCTGGTGCTGTCCCTGTTGCTCGCGGGCTGCGGGGACGACGCCCAGGGCAACGACAACAACAACCACAGCCCGTTTCCGGTCTGCGGCAACGGCGTGCTGGAGGACGGCGAGTCCTGTGACGGCTCCGCGCTGGGGGACGAGAGCTGCGAGTCGCTCGGTCATGCGCCGGGGCGGCTGCGCTGCAGCCCGGCCTGCGAGCTCGACGTCACCGCCTGCGGCGTCGCCGACGGCTGCGGCAACGGCCTCCGGGAGCCCACCGAGGCCTGCGACGGGACGGACCTCGCGGGCCAGAGCTGCACCAGCCTCGGCCTGGGTACTGGCGAACTCCGCTGCAGCGCAGAATGCACGCTGGATCCCAGCGGCTGTGTTCCCCTCCCGGCGCATTGCGGCAACGGCGCGCTGGATCCCGACGAGATCTGTGACGGGGACCAGTCCCGCGTCCCGGACTGCCAGCATCAAGGCTTCGATGGAGGCGCCTTGGGATGCACCGCCGACTGCCAGCTCGATCTGAGCGGCTGCCACGTCTGCGGCAACGGCACCCGCGAGGCCACGGAGATCTGCGACGACCAGAACAACGTGGGCGGTGACGGTTGCTCGGCCGATTGCCTCTCGCTGGAGACTTGCGGAAACGCCATCGTGGACACGGCGGCCGGGGAGGACTGCGAAGACGGTGACCTGCAGGGTCAGTCCTGCGCCTCCCTGGGGTTCGCCAGCGGCACGCTCGACTGCACCCAGAGCTGTCGGTTCGACACCTCCGGGTGTCAAAGCTGTGGCAACGGCCGCTGCGAGACGGGCGAGACCCCTTCAAGCTGTCCTGGAGATTGCCTCCTGGTGGACGTCAGCGTCGGCTACGGCTACACCTGCGTGCTGCACGCGGGCGGCGCGGCCCGCTGCTGGGGGAACAACCTCTGGGGCACCCTGGGCGACGGCACCACCACCGACCGCCTGCACCCCGTGACCGTGCAGGGCGTACCGCCGCTCGAGGCCGTCGCCGCGGGGCTGCTGCACACCTGCACGCTGGATGCACTCGGTCAGGTCTGGTGCTGGGGACGCGGAGGTCAGGGACAGCTCGGCGACGGCGCCGCCACCAACTCGGCCGTCGCGGTGCCCGTGTCCACCCTGAACGACGCGACCGCCATCGCGGTGGGATCCCTCTTCGGTTGCGCGGTGCGGGCTGACGGGACCGTGGCCTGCTGGGGGGACAATCAACAGGGGCAGCTCGGCGACGGCACCAACGCCGACCGGTCCACGCCAGTGACCGTGTCCGGCATCCAGGACGCGGTGGGCATCGCCGCGGGTAGCGATCACGCCTGCGCGGTGCTCGCCACCGGCGAAGTGCGCTGTTGGGGCCTTGGCGACGACGGGCGGCTCGGAGACGGCACCGGCGTGTCCTCGAACACGCCGGTGATGGCGAGCGGGCTCACCGACGCACAGCAGGTGAGTTGCGGTGCATCCTCCTCCTGCGCGCGAACGTCCAACGGGGAGGTCTGGTGCTGGGGGGAAAACACCTTCGGACAGCTCTGCGACAGCACCACATTTTCGCGGCCACAGCCGGTGAGCACGTTGCTCCCCAGCGGGACCTTGGCGCTGTCCACCGAGACGGGAGGCAGCCACGGGTGCGCGATCCAGGCCAACGCCACGGCTGTTTGCTGGGGGTACAATTTCTACGGCCAACTCGGGGACGGCACCGACACCGACCGCTCGACGCCGGTCGCGGTCTCTGGCCTCACAGGGCTGACCCAAGTCTCGGCCGCCTTCGACCATAGCTGCGCCCTTGAGGGGCAACACACCCTCTGGTGCTGGGGCGCCAACGGCGACGGTCAGCTCGGCGATCTCACCCAGACGGACCGCTGGACCCCGGTGGCGGCCCAGCTCTGGTAAAAACGGCGCGCCTTCATCGAAGATCGAGACGCCTGCATGGAGTGCTCGGCCCGTGCCGTGAGCTGTCCCGAGGGCGCCATCACCGTCCAGCGCGGCGTGGGCTGCGCCCACGCCATCATCCCCTCGGCCCTCGGGCTGGGGAAATAGGGGCTCCTTTCTCCCTTTCTCCCTTTCTCCCTTTCCAAGGACTCGCTAAAGTCCCCTACCAGACCACTCGAAAACGGGCCGTACGCATTCACGCGACCGGTGGATGCCGCGGGCCCTTGGGAGAAAAACCGTATGTCACACATCCACCGTTCTCGTCTACAGCGTCAGCGCAGCTCCCTCACGACGGACACCCGAACGTCTCCCGCGAAATGCCGAAGGCGACAAGCCCCTGCCGCTCGCCGGAACCGCTTGGTGCTCACAGTAACCTTGTGCGCAGTCGCATGCGCCCTCGTCACCTGCAGGAGTCAGCAATCCACCATGCCCCGCAAGACCCAGGACAAACAGGACACCGCCAACCAGCGAAGCCGGCCGGCCGATGCGAAGGTCGCGCGGGCCCAATCCGACAACCCGCTGCTGCAACCCTGGAGCGGGCCCCACGGCGGAGTCCCTCCCTTCGGCAAGGTGAAGCTGAAGCACTTCGAGCCTGCCCTGGAGCAGGCCATGGCCGATGCGCTCGCCGAGCTGCAACGCCTCGGGCGGATGCGGAAGCCCGCCACCTTCGAAAACACCATCGCGGCCATGGAGCGCGCCCTGCGCCCCCTGTCGCGCGTGCAGGCGGTCTACGGCGTCTGGAGCGGCGCGAAGCAGACGCCGGGATTCCAGAAGGTCCAGCGGAAGATGGCGCCGCGAATGGCGGCGTTCTCGGACCAGATCACCCAGAACGCGGCCCTGTTTCGTCGCATCGCGAAGGTGTACGAGGAACGCAAGGACTCTGGCCTGAACCCGGAGCAGCGACGGCTGACCTGGAAGGTGTATCAGGACTTCGTGCGGGCCGGCGCCAAGCTGGACGCCAAGGCCAAGCAGCGACTGGCCGCCATCAACAAGGAGCTCGCGGGGCACTACACGCGGTTCGCCCAGAACGTGCTCGCCGACGAGAACGATCAGTACGTCGTGCTCTCCAGCGAGCGGGATCTGTCCGGGCTGCCCCAGTCCTTCCGGGAGTCCGCCGCCGCCGAGGCCAAGAACCGCAAGATGCCGGGCAAGTGGGTCATCCGCAACACGCGCAGCTCCGTGGATCCCTTTCTCACCTATTCGAAACGCCGGGATCTCCGCGAGCGCGTCTGGCGCATGTTCGTGGATCGCGGGGATCGGGGGGGCAAGACCGATAACAACGGCCTGATTACGAAGATCCTGGCGCTGCGGGCCGAGCGCGCCAAGCTCCTCGGCTACCCCACCCACGCCCACTGGCGCCTGGAAAACACCATGGCCAAGACCCCCAAGGCAGTGCTCGGGTTGCTCGAGGCCGTGTGGAAGCCGGCCAAGGCCCGAGTGCGGCAGGAGGTGGCGGCCATGCAAGCCATCGCGGACAAGGAGCGCAAGAAGATCCGGATCAAGCCCTGGGACTACCGCTACTACGCCGAGAAGGTCCGCAAGCAGAAGTACGACCTCGACGACAGCCAGATCAAGCCCTACCTCCAGCTCGAAAAGCTGCGGGACGCGATGTTCTGGGTGGCCGGAGAGCTGTTCGGGCTCTCCTTCAAACGCCTGAATGACATCCCCGTGTTTCACCCCGACGTGCAGGTCTTCGAGGTCTCCCGGAAAGAGAGCGGGGAGCACGTGGGGCTGTTCTACTTCGACCCCTGGGCTCGCTCGCGCAAGCGCTCCGGCGCCTGGATGGCCGCCTACCGGAGCCAGCACCGGCTCGATGGTACGGTCAGCCCCATCGTCTCGAACAACTCCAACTTCCTCAAGGGCAAGCCCGGCACGCCGGTGCTCATCTCCTGGGACGACGCGCGGACCCTGTTTCACGAGTTCGGCCACGCGCTGCACGGCTTGTGCTCCAACGTCACCTATCCGTCGCTAGCCGGCACCTCGGTGTACCGCGACTACGTGGAGTTCCCCTCCCAGCTCCTGGAGCACTGGCTGCCCACCCCGCAGGTGCTGCAGCGCTTCGCCGTGCACCACGAGACCGGCAAACCCATCCCCAAAGCGCTCGTGAAGCGCCTGGAAAAGGCCGCCACTTTCAACCAGGGGTTCGAGACGGTGGAGTACCTCGCCAGCGCCCTGGTGGACATGAAGCTTCACCTCGCCGGGGCGCAGCAGATCGACCCCGACGCCTTCGAGCGCAAGGCCCTCGCCGAGCTGGGCATGCCCGACGAGATCGTCATGCGTCACCGGACCCCGCACTTCCTCCATATCTTTGCCGGGGACGGCTACTCGGCCGGCTACTATAGCTACCTCTGGTCCGACGTGCTCACCGCCGACGCCTACGAGGCCTTCGAGCAGGCGGGGGGCCCCTACGACGCCAAGGTGGCCAAGCGGCTGTACACCCACGTGTTCAGCAAGGGTAACACCATCGACCCGAAGGTGGGGTACCGGCGCTTCCGCGGCCGCGACGCGCAGGTCGACGCCCTGATGCGCAAGCGCGGCTTCCCGGTGAAATAGCCCCTGCCGACCTCCCGATTTCCTGAATTATTACTGAACGAAGGCGCGGAGCACGGCTTTGGCCTCGGCAGAGAGACCGAAGCTCTGGATCTCGTCCTCGAGGCGGGCGGGGGTGTAGTGGCGGCCGAACAAGCCGTTGACCCTGTCCGCGGCGGTGGAGTCGGTGAAGTTGTCGGCGTCGGGGTACAGGGCGTTGAAGTCGCGCATGGGCACACTCTTGGCCCGCAAGTACCACTTCTGGTGGTAGTCCTCGGCGCGATCAGGCGAGCCCTAGATCTTGGAGCACGAGGCGGGCGGTGGCCTTGCCCGAGTTCACGACGCCGGGGAGCCCGGCGCCGGGGTGGGTCCCCGCGCCGGCGAGGTAGAGGCCGGCGAGCTGCGGATCCCGGTTGTGGGGACGCAGGTAGGCGCTCTGGGTGAGCAGCGGCGAGACCGAGAACCCGTTGCCCTGGTAGGCGCCAAGGGTGGTCTGGAAGTCCCGCGGCGTAAACCAGGACCGGGTGACGAGGTGCGCGCGCAGATCGGGCAGCAGCCCCTCCAGCGACTCCAGGATGGCGTCGGCGTACCGCGGGGCCTCGCGCTCCCAGTCCACCGCGGCGTTGCCCAGATGAGGCACCGGGGACAGGGCGTAGAAGGTCTCGCCCCCCGGAGGGGCCAGGTCGGGATCGGTGACGCTGGGAGCGTGCAGGTAGAGGCTGAAGTCCTTCGGGAGCGTCTTGCCGTGGAAGATCTCGTCCATCAGCTCCTTGTAGCGCGGGCCGAACAGGATGGTGTGCTGGGTGAGCCCCGGGTACTTGCGGCTCGTGCCGAAATAGAGCACGAAAAGCGACATGGACCACGCCATGCGCTCGAGGCGGCGGGCCATCCGCAGCGCGCGCGGATCACCGGCAAGCAGGGTACGATAGGTGTGGTGGAGATCGGCGTTGGACACCACCGCGTCGAAGGTGCCCCCGGGCCCCCCCGCCGTGTCGAGCACGGCCCGGTGCCGGCCTCCGTTCTGGAGCTGGATCCGCGCCACCGGGTCGCCGCAGCGCAGCTCTCCCCCGAGCTCCTCGAACAGCTTCACCAGGGCACGCACCAGGGTGACCGTGCCTCCCTCGGGGAAGTGCACCCCCCACTCGCGCTCCACGGCGTGGATCAGGGTGTAGATGGAGCTGGTTTCGAAGGGGTTGCCGCCGATGAGCAGGGTGTGAAAGCTCATGGCCTGGCGCAGGTGCTCGTCCCGGATGAAGCGGGAGACCGCCTGATACACCGGCCGATCCGAGCGCAGGGAGAGCATGCGCGGAGCCACCCGCACCATGTCCCAGACCCGGGAGAAGGGCTCGGCCACGAGCTGCCGGTAGCCCGTGTCGAAGTTCTTGCGTGAAAACTCCAGGAAACGACGATAGCCCTCCACGTCCGCCGGGCTCCGCTCCCGGATCTGCTCGAAGGTGTAGTCCAGGTCGCCGCTGTAGTCGAAGGAGTCGCCGTCGCTCCAGAGCAGGCGGTAAAATGGCTCCACCGGGCGCAGCGGCACGCGCTCGGTCAAGGTGGTGTCGCCCAGGGCGAACAGCTCGTCCAGTGCCTCCAGCGCCGTAATCACCGTGGGCCCGGCGTCGAAGTAGTGCCCGTCCGCCGAGAAGCTGCGGGCCCGGCCGCCGGGTTGGTCGAGGGCCTCGAAGATGGTGGTCTGGACCCCTGAGGCCTGCAGGCGGATCGCCGCCGCGAGCCCCCCGAAACCGCTGCCGATGACCGCCGCCGTTGCGTCGCCTCTGACTCGATGGTTCATGTCCCTCCGTGCGCGAGCCCCGAACCACAGCTCGGCCCGTTTCACACCCACCCCTCGTTCACACCAACCGCAGTTGAGTCTGTATCGCATCGCACAGTACAAAACTGTAACGCCGATGTCCAGCGAAAACCCGGGCTACTCGGGCGTGTCGCTACAATCTCAGCCGCGCGCCTCACGCACCGCGGCCTCGGCGAGGATCTCCAGGGTGTCGATCAGGGGCAGCGGAGCGTCATCGGACGACAGCACGAGGGGCAGATCCGTACATCCGAGGATGATCGCCTCGGCGCCCCGCCCGTGTAGGGCGGCCAGCACTGGCCGCAAGGCCGCACGGGGCGCATCCCGCTGCCCGGACAGGATGTCCAGGATCGCCCGGGTGACTTCGGCCTGCTCCTCGGCGGTGGGGGTGAGCACCTGCCGCCCCACCTGCGCGCAGGCCCGCTCGATGAGCTGCTGCCGCACGGTGGCCTCGGTTCCCAGCACGCCCACGGTACCGTGCCCCCGCTCCACCACCGTCCGCCCGATCTCCTCCATGAGGTCGATCCAGGGCAGCTCCGTGGCCTCGCGGGCCAGAGGCAGGTACTTCTGCACGGTGTTGCAAGCCATGAGCAAAAAGTCGGCGCCCGCCGACTCGAGTGTCCGGGCGCCCTCGCGGAGCATCTCCACCAGGTGGCTCTCGTCTACGACACGCTCCACCACGTCCGGCACGGGCAGGCTGTTGATCAGCATGGGGGGGAAGTCCGCGTCCAGCCGGGCGCCGAAGCGCTGCTGGAAGATGCGCACGATCCGCAGGTAGATCGATGCCGTGGCCTCCGGGCCCATCCCCCCCAGGATGCCGATGGTCCGCAGGCCTACACCCGCTTCTGCGGCCGCGCCGCCGTCCGACTCACAATCGGGCTTCGAGGACATGCCTGGCGAGCTATCGGGCTTCGAGGACATGCCTGGCGAGCTATCGGGCTTCGAGGACATGCCTGGC
>CAYFWA010000084.1:0-2039 GCA_964346625.1 uncultured Myxococcales bacterium | reverse complement strand
GAGCTATCGGGCTTCGAGGACATGCTGGCGAGCTTGCCGCCCCGACCCCCCGAGGTCAAGCTGCGGCGCGGGGTCGAGCCGCGGCTCAGGGGACGCAGACGTTGACCAGGCGGGGCATGCCGTAGACCGGATGCTCCTCCAGGCGGCAGCGGGGCGTGGCGGGCCGGGGACAGTCGGCGTCGGCGCAGCAGCGCCGGCGGCACACGCCGGGCGGGGTGGCACAGAAGCCCGAGCGGCAGTCCGCCCCGCTGGCGCAGGGCTCGCCCTCGAGCGCCGTGGCCGAGCCCGTGGTGTCGGGGTGCAGCAGGCACACGTCGTAGTCCCCCACCCCGTAGTCCACCTTGCCGCACACGAACCGATCCTGGCCCACGTCCGGGCAGTCGTCGGCGCTGCAGCACAGATCCACGCACAGGTCCTTGACGCAGTCGGTGGTGCCGTCCTGGTAATAGTCGGCGCAATTGGGCCGGCTCGCGGGGCAGTCGCTGCTGGTGACGCACCCCGTGTCGTTGATCAGATACGAATAGCAGAGGTTCGACAGACAGTCGCCCGGGCTGCCCGTGGTGGCGCAGCCCAGGGCCCCCAGCGGGTCGTCGCCGGTGGTGGGCTCTGCCAGGCACAGCGTGGGCCCACCGGTGTGCACGCAGGTGTGACCCGCCGCGCAGTCTCCGTGCACGCAGCAGGTGTCCACGCAGACGTCGGGATAGCACTGCCCGGAGCGGCAGTCGTCGTTCTGAGCGCAGGGGGTCTCTGGGCGCCCCATCCCGTGCTCCGACCCCAGGGGCACACAGACGCTCACCGTATGGTCGCCGCCGGCGCCATCGCCCTGCACCCGACAGCCCCACTCGGGGGGGCAGTCCACCTGGCGACAGCAGAACGCCGTGCAAAGCTGCCCTGTCCCTGGACCGGGGTCCGGGACGCAGAATCCGCTGTCGCAGCCGAGGGCGCAGTCCTGCCCGATGTCGCCGTAGTCGTGGAGTTGGCAGAGGCCGGTGGCGTCCAGGCAGTCGTAGCCGATGTCACAGTCGAACACGTCCTCGCAGCCCGGCTCGCAGTAGCCGCCGCCGTTGGCGTGCGCCAGACCGTCGGTGTCGCAGCGGGTGGTGGGCGGATCGCAGTCATCGTCCTGCAGGCAGTCCCGCGGCTCGCAGTGATACAGGTTGCCAGGGTCACGCAGATCGCAGCGCTCGGCCGGGGAGCAGTCGGCGTGGGACAGGCAGCCCGGCACGCAGGAGAAATCCTCGCACACGGTGTCCGGCGGATCGCAGCCCTCGTCCTCTGTGCAGTCGGCGTCGAAGCACAGGCCCGTGTCCACATCGCAGGTGGACGCGGCGGGGGGACAGTCCTCGTGGGACGTGCACA
Source organism: uncultured Myxococcales bacterium (assembly GCA_964346625.1). Taxonomy (GTDB): domain Bacteria; phylum Myxococcota_A; class Polyangia; order HGW-17; family JAJRWW01; genus CAYFWA01. The sequence goes on along the minus strand of CAYFWA010000084.1, from coordinate 680 downwards.
GGCCGAGGCACAGGCCGCTTTCGGGATCACAGTTGGGACGCTGCGGGTCCAGGCACGTGGCGTCGGGGCAGGGGCCGAAGCAGCGCCCGTCGGGGCCGCAGTTGGGCGCGGGGTCGGCGCAGGGGTGCTCCGGGCCGCAGTCGGGCTGGCAGTAGCATCCGGTGCAGTGCATGCCCGTGGCGCAGTCGGTGTCCTGCTCGCAGGTGCAGGTGCCCCCCGAGGAGCCGGAGCACGAGCGGCAGCCCGACAGCGCGCCGAGCCCCCCGAGCAGGATCGCGAGCCCGGCCAGCCTGGCGATCCGTCCAATCCCCGCGCGCTCCGCGAGCCTACGCAAGGTCGCCCTCGCGGCCCCGCGCGGGGCCGGCCCCCGAGAGCCGGGGGTCGGGGGTCGATGGGAAGGGCGCGCGCGGCGCCGGGGGCGCGAGCAGGACGTCCGGTTCATGATGCCACCTCGCGGTCCATCCTATCACGACTGACCGGGTGGCCTCGACCGCTCCCACGCCGCCCCCAGGATCGCTCACTGAGCCAGGCCCCCAACTTTTTCGCAGTTCCGGGGGCCGGCTCCGGGGGCCGATTCCGGGGGCCGGCTCCGCCGGCCGGTTCCGGCGTCCGGTTCCGGCGTCCGGTTCCGGCGTCCGGCTCCGGCGTCCGGCTCCGGCGTCCGGCTCCGGCGTCCGGCT
>CAYFWA010000083.1:2798-14445 GCA_964346625.1 uncultured Myxococcales bacterium | reverse complement strand
CGAGGGCCAAAGGTCGGCGCCAGGGCACAATATCGCTCAAGTGCGCAGAATTTCGACGCACCGCGGCATCGGCCTTCTCGCTCCTTGCATCCGGCCGCACGGCGCTCCGCGAGGCTCGGTCCGGATTTCTCCCGAACGCTGCTAGAGCACCGAACAGTTTGAAAAACGGCTGCAATCGCGCAGCTCGGGCACCTCGCGCTGAGGTCTGGCGATACGGCACCGCGGCGCCGCGCTGGTGCGCTGCGCGGGTTCCCGCCGCGACAAGCGCCGCAACGCACCCCCCCAGGGCGCCCGAGGCGGCTTCTGTTGTCGCGCACTCACCCTCAGTGGCGCCGTTGAGAAGCCGCCGCATCCCCCCCAGGGCAGCCGAGGCGGCTTCTGTTGTCGCGCACTCACCCTCAGTGGCGCCGTTGAGAAGCCGCCGCGCCCCCCCCCACGGCAGCCGAGGCGGCTTCTGTTCTCGCGACGCCGATTATGCGTGTACCTTTGGACTTTTGCCAACAGCGCAACTGGCTCGCGAGGGTTATGGGCTGGGGCGCGCGGGGCGAGCGGGGCACGCGGGCGAGCGGGGCGCGCGAGCGAGTGGGGTGAGCGCGCGAGTGGGGCGCGCGGGGCGCGCGGGCGAGCGGGGCGCGCGAGCGAGTGGGGTGAGCGAGCGAGTGGGGCGCGCGGGGCGCGCGGGGCGCGCGGGCGAGTGGGGTGAGCGAGCGAGCGGGGTGAGCGAGCGAGTGGGGCGCGCGGGGCGCGCGGGCGCGCGGGGTAAGCGAGCGAGCGGGGTGAGCGCGCGAGTGGGGCGCGCGGGGCGCGCGGGCGCGCGGGATGAGCGAGCGAGTGGGGTGAGCGAGCGAGTGGGGCTACCGGGGCTCGAACGAGGCGATGGCCTCGTCGAAGTCCTGCTGGTGGGCGGTGTAGACCTCGGCCTTGGCCGCCGTCTCGATGACGTGGATCCACGACTTGGTGATGAACAGGGCCACCGCGTAGGTGTAGGGGGTCTTGCCGGACTTGGAGGAGAACACGAGCCGGCGTCCGGCGTCGCCGCCGCCGGTCTTGACCTCCTCGGTGCGCTCGAGCTTGTAGCCCTTGCGCAGGGTCATCTCCTTTTTGAGGATCTCGGCCCAAAAGGCCAGGGTGCCGCGGTCCTTGTGCTCGAAGGACCGGATGAAGATCACGGCGTTGTCGGGCGAGACGGCCTTGTAGCGGGTCTCGGAGCGGAAGCGCTCGAGGGAAACGAAGCGCTCGGGGGTCTTCACCGAGAACTTGTTGCAGCCCGTCGCGCCGAGGGTCGCGCCGAGGCTCGTGCCCAGCAGCAGCAGGCCGAGCAGTGCGGGGATCGCCCGGGCGAGGGCGCGGCGGGAGCCGCGGTGATGGTGTCGCCCGTGGGGTCGGTCGGATCGGTCGGATCGGTCGGGTCGGTCGGATCGGTCGGGTTGGTCGGGTTGGTCGGATCGATCGATTCGGTTGGGTCGGTCGGGTCGGTCGGGTCGATGGTGGTTCATGGGGAATCCTCCGTCGTGAACGTTCAGCGCTAGAACTGCAGGGTGCGCCACAGCCCGAGGCGCTTGACCCAGCCGAAGGGGTTTTTCCAGCTCGACTTGACCCGGCGGTGGTGGCGGCGCCGGGTGCGGAAATATAGCGAGATGGTCGACAGCGAGGCGTGATGGCGCAGGTACTTGAGCTGGCCCTTGAACCGCTCGATCTTCACGATCACCCGCGCCATCTGGCGCTCGATGGCCAGGCTCTCCTGCACGTTCTTGGCCTTGGCCAGCAGCGCCTTGAGGCGCTCGAGCACGGCCTTGGCCGCCTCGAGGCGCACCTTGATGTCGCTGTAGCGCTGGGTGACGTCCCGGGCGTTGACACGCCGCGAGGCCACCTCGCCGAGGGCCTCGAACTTGGCCAGCAGGGCGTGAAAGCGGCCCACGGGCACCCGGAAGACGATGCGGCGGTTGCGCCGCGACTGCAGATAGCCGCCGTTTTCCAGCGCGATCCTCTGGGCCTGGGCCATGGCCTCCTCGGCCTCGAGCACCCGCAGCTTGAGGTGCGCCTTATAGATGATCATCCGGCGCCCGGAGACCTGGGCCCCGTGGGCCACGGCGGCCTTGCGCTCCCCCGGCGTGGTGTTCTTCGCGCCTCCGCGAGGCTGGCCCCCGCGGGGCGGGTCCCGGCGAGCCAGGGCCGGGCCGGGCCGGGCGCCGGCCGGTGCGGACGAGGGCGAGGGCTCGCGCGTGGCGGTGCGGTCGAGTGTGGCGGAGTCGTCCTTGGGGCTCGCGGGCGGGGCCTCGGAGCGGGTCGAGCCCGTGGAGGCGGTCCGGATGGCCCGGTCGCCGCCGCGACGGTAGGACTCGGCAGGCGTCTTTGGCGATCGCTTGGCGCTGGCACAACCCGCGGCGAAAAGGACCGCGGGCAAAAGCACAGATACTGCGCGGGGCGAAAGGGGTCGGTGCACGATGCTCCTCCTTGTCCTCGACCGGCTCGTTTTCGACCGGCTCGTTTTCGACCGGCTCGTTTTCGACCGGCGTGACGCCGTGTGCGGCGGGGTGCCGACGTTGCCGACGTTGCTGGCGTTGCTGGCGTTGCCGGCGTTGCCGGCGTTGCCGGCGTTGCCGGCGTTGCCGGCGTTGCCGGCGTTGCTGGCGTTAGGTTTGCAGTTGCGTGTGTACCACGCCGTGTCCCCGAGTCAACGGTCCACCGCGGCGGAGCTTACAGCAGCCTGAGCAGATGGAGGGAGACGAGGGATGGAGCTCAGTGCGTGAGGGGGCGGGCGGCGAGGGCCTCCTCGTCGTCGAAGGGGTGGGCCATCAGGAAATGGCCCACCGGGCCGGTGTCGTCGTCGGGGTCGGCCTCGAGCTGAAACAGGGTCTGATCGCCCTCCTCGGGGGTGGAGGTGACGAAGGCCACGTCCGCTGGATTGATGTAAAACTCCGCGGTGGTGTCCTTGCCGCGGATGAGCTGCACCACCAGCACGCCGTCGAGCTCCACCGAAAGGTGCCAGTGGAGGTCGGGCTGGTCGAACACCACGAAGTCGGGGCCGCCCGCGCGCAGGATGCAGTTGTAGTGGGCGTTGAGCCACTGCCAGAACTCCTGGATGTCGAGCGGAGGGGTGACCGGGGTCGAGTTGGGCATGGGTCTCCTTGTAAGGGCCCTGGTCAAAATGAATTCACCATCTGGCGCGCGATCCATCGCGGCTGGCTGCGTTGCTCCTCCGTTACGTACGCCCAGTACGCGCCGTCGTCGCGCCTTGCCAGCCGCGCGCCTCGCGCGCCAACTTGGCAAACTAATTTTGATCAGCTCCCTAACTCCTGGCAGCTCCTTCGATCGTTCAGGGGGGGTACCCGTTTCGTTTCGAGGGGGTATCCGAAATCGCCACCGTGTGATTAAATACTCGCAAGGAGCACGGATTTCAATGCTGCATTGTACTGGTAGACGAGTCGCCCGGTGGTCCCCCGTCGCGGCGCTGGCCATCGTCCTGGCCGGCTGCGGCCCCAGCGGCGACGACCCGGGCAACACCAACGGCAACGGCAACCTCGACGGGGATCTCGACGCCCAGGTCAGCACCGACGCCTCGCCCGGGGCCGACGCCACCATGACGTGGCTCGACGGGGGCAACGGCGACGCCCTGGCGGGCTGCAACCCCAAGAACTTCACCCTGCAGCAGGCGCCGCCGCCGGCGGTGATGCTGGTGATCGACCGGTCGGGCTCCATGCTCGAGCCCGGCAGCACCGGCCAGACCCGCTGGCAGGAGGTGGGCGACGCCGTGGACCTGGTGGTCACCCAGTTCGAGGCGCAGATCCGCTTCGGGCTGCTCATGTATCCCACCGGGGATCAGTGCCTCACGCCCCCCGCCCAGGTGGCCCCGGGGCTGCACCACCTGGCGCCCATCACCCACCACCTGGACGGCGCCACGCCGGGGGGCGGCACCCCCACCGCGGCGGCGCTGCGCAACGCCGGTCAGACCCTGCAAGACATGGCCCCGGGCGAGACGCACTTCGTGATCCTGGCCACCGACGGCGGCCCCAACTGCAACTACGGCAACACCCTGCCGTGTGCCTGCTCGCTGACCAACCCCGACTACTGCTGCACCAGCTTCCCCGATGACTGCGTGGCCGGGCTGTTTTGCCTCGACGACGCCGAGACCCTCCAGGTCATCGGCGACCTGGGGACGCAGGGCACCGACACCTTCGTCATCGGGCTCGACGGCTCCCAGGAGTACGTGGAGCTGCTCGATGCCATGGCCGTGGCCGGCGGGCGGCCCCAGGTGGGGGGCGCCACGGACTACTACGCGGCCACCAGCCAGAGCGAGCTCACCGCGGCGCTGCAGGCCATCGCCGGCAGCGTGCTTTCGTGCACCATCGCCCTGGACGAGGCGCCGGAGTTCCCGGACCTGGTGACGGTGTACGTGGACGGGGCCGAGGTGCCGCGCGATGCCTCCCAGGGCGACGGCTGGGACTACACCGACGCCTCGCTCACCGAGATCGAGCTTTTCGGCCCGGCCTGCGACAACCTGCAGGACGGCCAGACGCACAACGTCACCGCCACCTTCGCCTGCGTGATCGACTAGGAGCTGACCATGACCATCCTTTCCAGAGATTGGGGTTGGCGCCGCGCCGCGGGGCTCGGTGGTGCGCGGGGGGGCGCCGCACGCTGGGGCGTGGCGCTCGGGTGCGCCGTGCTCTTTTGCGCCGCGGCGGGGCTCGGCTGTGGGCCGGCGGGCGGCGACGACCCGGACGGGGGCGCGGGCGACGCGGCGGTGCAGCTCGACAGCCAGAGCGCGCCCGACGCCTTCGATCCCAGCTACTACACCGACGACGACGGAGACCAGTACTCGGAAAACCAGGGGGACTGCGACGACACGGATCCCACGGTGCACCCCTTCGCCGAGGAGATCTGCGACGACGGCAAGGACAACAACTGCAACTTCGCGGTGGACGAGCAGGAGCCCGACGGCGACGGCGACGGCTACGGGCCCTGCAACGGCGACTGCGACGACGCCAACCCCGCGGTGAGCCCCGCGGCCGAGGAGATCCCGGACGGCATAGACAACGACTGCGACGGCATCGTGGACGGGGACTACGACGGCGACGGCTTCACCGAGGCGGCCGGGGACTGCGACGACGACGACGACACCGTGCACCCGGACGCCGAGGAGATCTGCTGGGACGGGGTGGACAACGACTGCGACGGCGCGGTGGACGGGCAGGGGGTGGACGCCGATGGGGACGGCTGGGGCCCCTGCGACGGGGACTGCGACGACCAGAACGCCGCCATCAACCCCGGGGTGGCCGAGATCGCCGGCGACGGGGTGGACAACAACTGCGACTTCCTCATCGACCAGGACCTGGACGGGGACGGCTGGACCGCGGCCAACGGTGACTGCGACGACGCCAACCCCCAGGTGTACCCCGGCGCCACCGAGGACTGCGGCGACGGGGTGGACAACAACTGCAACGGCCTGGTGGACAGCGCCGAGAACACCGACAACGACGGCGACGGGGTCGGGGTGTGCGACGGGGACTGCGACGACTGGAACCCCGGGGCCCGTCCGGGGTTCGTGGAGGACCCCACCGACGGGGTGGACAACGACTGCGACGGCCAGGTGGACGAGGCGCCCCAGTGCGACTGCAGCGCCGCCAACGAGGCCCAGGCCATGGACCTGTGCGTGCCCCAGGTGCAGGTGTCCTACGGCGGGAACGGGGCCCAGCACGGCCTGCGGGTGAGCCAGAGCTACGGCGCCATCTCACCGCGGCATGGCTGCGGCTTCGTCACCCTGTCCACCGGCCCGGCCTGGTCCACCGCCCCGGAGAACGGCACCAGCTACTCGGGATCGGGCAACCCGGTGTCCACCACCGGCTGTTTCGCCTGCACCCAGGCGGGCGCCACCCAGTGGCACCACATGGGCCCCCAGGGCTGCTGCGAAAACGAAAACGTCAACGACGTGGCCTGGATCCGGTTGGAGGTGCCCGTGCCGCTCAACGCCCAGGGCTTCTCCTTCGACTTTCTGTTCCTGTCGGCCGAGTACCCCGAGTGGGTCCACACGTCCTACAACGACACCTTCTACGCGGTGCTGCAGACCAGCGCCCTGTCGCAGACCCAGAACATCAGCTTCGACGTGAACAACCAGCCCCTCACGGTGAACAACGGCTGGTTCGAGACGCCGCCCAACTGGACCCAGTCCATCGCGGGCACGGGCTACGACGCCACCGACGCCGCGGCGGACCCGCCCTACATCGGCTCGGCCTCGGGGTGGCTGACCACCACGTCGCCCTGCACCCCGGGCGAGACCCTGGTGATCACGTTCTGGATCCACGACGAGGGGGATCACATCTACGACTCGGCGGTGGTCATCGACAACTGGCGCTGGGAGATGACCCCGGTGCCGGGCCCCGTGACCATCAAGTAGCCCTCGATTCGCCAGCTGTCGATTCGCCAGCCCTCGATTAAACCGCGATTTGCTCGCGAGGGGGATCAGACCCGGGACAATGTCGTCGCGTATGAAACCAAACGACTCCGACCTTCCCTCCGTGGCCATCATCGGCGCCGGGCCCGCGGGCCTCACGGCGGCCTACGGCCTTACTCGCGCCGGCGGCGCGCCGCTGGTGCTCGAGGCCGACCCGCAGTACGTGGGCGGGATCTCCCGCACCGCGCGCTACCGCGGCCATCGCTTCGACATCGGCGGCCACCGCTTCTTTTCCAAGTCCCAGGAGGTGGAGGCGCTGTGGACCGAGATCCTGCCCGACGACCTGCTGGTGCGCGAGCGGGTGTCGCGGATCTACTACCGCGGGCGGTTTTTCGACTATCCGCTGCGGCCCACCAACGCGCTTTTGAGCCTGGGGGTGGGCGAGGCCGCCCGCTGCGTGGCCTCCTACGCCCGGGCCCAGCTCCAGCCCCGCCCGGACCCGGCGCACTTCGAGGACGTCATCGTCAACGCCTTCGGAAAGCGGCTCTACGAGATCTTCTTTCGGGCCTACACCGAGAAGGTCTGGGGCCTGCGCTGCACCGAGATCTCGGCGGACTGGGCCCGCCAGCGCATCAAGGGGCTGTCGCTGCGCTCGGCCGTCGTCAACGCCCTGCGCCTCGATCGGCTGCGGCCCGGGAAAAAGCAGGTGATCAAGACCCTCATCGAGCAGTTTCGCTACCCGCGGCTGGGCCCGGGCCAGCTCTGGGAGGCCTGCGCCGAGCGCGTGCAGGGGGCGGGGGGGGCGGTGCGGCTGGGCTGCGCGGTGGACCGCGTCGAGCCCGCCTCCGGGGGCTACCGCGTGGGCTACCGCCTCGCCGCGGGCGGTCGCGGCGAGGTGGTGGTGGATCACGTGATCAGCTCGGCGCCGCTTTCCCACCTGGTGCAGATGCTGCCCGACGCACCCGCGGTGGTGCGGGAGGCGGCGAGGCGGCTGCGTTACCGGGACTTCCTCACGGTGGCCCTGATGGCCGAGGGCCGCTCGCCGCTGCCCGACCAGTGGATCTACATCCAGGACGCCGACGTGCAGGTGGGGCGGGTGCAGAGCTTCGGCGCCTGGTCGCCCGACCTGCTGCCCGACGCCGACTCGGCCTGCTACGGGCTGGAGTACTTCTGCTTCGCCGGGGACGCGCTGTGGAGCGCCTCGGACGAGGCACTCATCGCCCTGGGCAAGCGCGAGCTCGCCCAGCTCGGGCTCATCCCGGAGCTTCGCATCCGCGACGCCACCGTGGTGCGCCAGCCCAAGGCCTACCCGGTCTACGACGACCACTACGCCGCGGCCGTGGACCGCATCCGCGCCTGGCTCGAGGACGCCCACCCGGGGGTCCACCCCGTCGGGCGCAACGGCATGCATCGATACAACAACCAGGACCACTCCATGATGACCGCCCTGCTCACCGTGGAGAACCTGCTGGCGGGCTCGCCGCGCTACGACGTGTGGCGGGTGAACCAGGACGCCGAGTACCACGAGGCGGGGCAGGCCGGGGCCGAGCAGGCGCTGCGCCACGGCGCTCGCACCGTGGGGGCGCAGCGGGCCGCCGCCGTCGCCACCGATGACGACGCCGCCGATCCCCCCTGACGATCCCGCCGATCCCGCCGAGCCCGCCTGCCGATCCCGCCGAGCCCCCCTGCCGATCCCGCCGAGCCCGTTAGAACCGATAGGGCAGCGCGAGGCGCACGCGGGTCCCCTCGCCAGGGGTCGAGTCGATGTGCAGCCCCGCGCTGATGACGTGGGCTCGCTCGCGCATGCTCTGCAGGCCGTAGTGGCCCTTGCGTACGAGCTCCGGGTCGAACCCGGCGCCATCGTCGGTGACGGTGAGCACCGCCGCGTCCTGCTCGAAGGCGAGCTCCACGTCCACGCGGGTGGGATCCCCGTGGCGCAGGGCGTTGGACAGGCTTTCTTGCAGGATCCGGAAGCAGGCGAGCTGCTGGTCGGGGGCCAGGGGCTGCTCCACCCCCCGGGTGGCGAACTCGATGTCGGGACCCCCCCGGCCGGTGCGGTTGAGGCAGTGCTCCTCGAGGGCCACCACCAGGTCGAAGTCGTCGCGCATCATGGACACCGCCCGGCGCAGCTCCTCCATGCCGTCCTTGCCCGTGCGCCGCAGGTCCTGCAGCTCCTGGCGCAGCCCGGCGTAGCGGGCCTGGCGCTGGGGGTCCTCGCTGAGCAGCTCCATCTCCTTGAGCTGCGTGGCCAGGTACTCGGTCTCGATGACGATACTCGACAGGATTGCTCCGAGGCCGTCGTGCATCTCCCGGGCGATGCGGCTGCGCTCCTCGGTCAGCGCGAAGCGCCGTCGGCGCCGCTGCATGGTGTCGAGCTCGCGGAAGCTCTCCTCCTCGCGGCGGTCCAGATACACCACTACGTAGACGATGATGACGTTGAGCAAAAAGTACCAAAGCAGCAGCATCAGGTCCCGGGTGGCCATCTGGGTGCCGAGAAGCTGCTCGATCTTGGTCACCACGGGCAGGGTGAGCAGCGGCGGCAGGATGGCCAGCGGGCTGGGGAAGATCGCGGCGAAGAACACCGTGTAGATGATCTGCCCCATCATCACCGGGCTGCGCAGCCCCCCGGTGATGGACACCAGGTAGATCAGGGCCAGCAGGTCGAGGCAGAGGCTGACGAACACCGCGAGCTGGTCGCCCCGGCGGCCCACCCAGAAGAAGGTCACCAGGTGGGTGAGCACCAGGGCACCGAACCAGTAGGCGGCGAAGGGCTGCTGCACCCCGGCCTGGCGCGCGAAGGAGGGCACGGCCATCACCAGCAAGGCGATGACGTCGATGCCGAGTCGGGAGAAGAACAGGGCCCGAGCCCGGGGGGTGAACCGATCCCGCAGGTGGAGCAGGGAGGTCCCCTCCGGGTGGGTGGCCACCGGGATCCACAGCTTGCCGTCGGGACGCCGCTGCCCCCGGGGGTCAGTTCGTCGGCGCCACCACAAAGTCGGTGTGCTCCCCGGAGGCCTCCCCCCACGTGTCCTCGATGGACTCGACCCGGGCCGCCGGGGCGCCCTTGAAGCACCAGTCCAGCAGGCGTTGCAAGGCCTCGGGCGAGCCCTCGGCCTCGAGCTCCACCGAGCCGTCGCGCCGGTTGCGTACCCAGCCAGTGAGCCCCAGCTCGCGCGCCTGATCCTGGGTATAGGCCCGGTAGGCGACCCCCTGGACCCGTCCGTAGATGCGAAGATGGAGTCGTTTGTGCATGGGGGGCATTGTAGCGTAGGCCGCCCCGGACCGCGACCCGTGCCCTCGCGGGGCCCAGGCTTGCTTGACCGCGAGCCCGATTCACGTCAATAAACGAGGGGTTCGAAAGAGAATAACGACGCGGGTCGCCGCGTCTCATTCCGAGGCGGGATCCGCCCCCCCAGCCGGCGGGGCGTCGGCCCGTCAGGAGGAAATCAAATGCTTCGAGCGCTCTGCCTCATGGTCGCCTTGACGGTGGCCACCCCCGCCCTGGCCACCAAGGTCGGCCAGAAGGTGCCGAGCTTCCGCCTGAAGGACTCCAGCGGCAAGGTCTACACCCTGGGCTCGTTCAAAAAGAAGGTGCTCATCTTCTGGTACGAGGGCGCCAAGAGCAAGGAGCAGAACCGCTGGCTCAAAAAGCTCCTCAAGAAGATCTACGACAAGAACCGCATCTCCAGCGCCAAGTGGGAGTCCATCGGCATCGCCAACTTTCAGGAGCACTGGGCCCCCAACTCCCTCATCGCCCACATGATCAAGAAGGAGGCCGAGGAGACCAAGGCCCTGATCCTGTGCGACCGTTCGGGCAAGATGATGAAAAAGTGGGGGTTTCGCAACGGCCGCTCCAACATCTTCATGCTGGACAAAAACCGCGTGCTGCGCTGGAAGAGCTCCGGCCCCCTGACCAAGCGCCGGGGCCGTCAGCTCATCCGGCTGCTCAAGCGTCTCACCCGCGAGTGATTCCGGGTCCCCGCGATCCCTGCGGTCTCCGGGGTCCCCGCCCCCCGTGACTCCCTGGTCCCGGCGCCCGGCCCCCGGGACGGCCGGAGCGCAGTAGCATCGACGAGGCGGGGGGGTTCGGAGTATCATCCCCGCCTCGAGCGAGGTCCCTCATGAGCGACAAGGATCCGCCGGCCACCGAGCCGCCTGCGGCCGACAAAGATCGCGGCCCCGGAGCCGAAGAAAACGACGCCCTCGAGCAGGAGTTCTTCGACGGCGAGGAGCGCACCATGGAGGAGCTGCGCCGCGAGGCGCAGGCCGAAGCGGACCGCGCGGCCGGTATCGGTCCGAGCGCATCGGACCCATCGGGCAGAGCCGGCGAGGCGGGGGTTGGCGGGGACGGCGGGGGCGGCGACGGTGACTGGGTGGAGGGCGAGGAGGAGCTGCGCCGGATCCTGGCGCCCAAGAAGGCCGCGCGCCACCCGATCCTGGCGGGGGTGGTCATCGCGGCCAGCGTCTACGGGCTGTGGTGGCTGTGGCCCGATATCGCCTACTTCCTGCAGGACAGCGAGCCCCAGCGCCTGGGCTCGGTGCGCGCGGCGGTGCGAGGCGATCGGCTCTCGCCCAACACCTACGTGACCCTCGAGGGGATGCCCCTGCCCCAGACCCAGGCCTCGGGCAAGCACAACTCCATGTTCGGCGGGCCCTCGGGCATGCGGGTCCAGTACTTCATCTTGTCGGGCAGCGACTACCGCGTGGTGATCAAGGGCAAGCGCTACAAGAGAGGCAAGAAGGGCAAGACCACCAAGCTGGGCGGGCAGTTCACCGGGCGGCTGCGCCGGCTCGACGACAGCGAGGACGGGCCGGGCATCCGGGCCTTTTATCTGCAGCGCTCCAAGGTCTCGGCGGCGCTGCGCCCCTTTCACCGGGTGACCGGCAAGGAGATCCTCGCCCACGTGGGCAAGCCCCGGACCCGGCTCACCGACGTCCGCGGCGGCCTCGTCGAGGTGCGCCAGAACACCACGCTGGAGCTGTTCGTGACGTTCCCGGGGGAGTACGAGCTCGACGTGCACACCGAGCTGCGCGATCCCCTCGAGGACGTGACGGTGGTGGGCGGCGACGGAGCGCCCACCTGCGGAGAGCCCGTGGCCCCCGAGGAGCCAGATCGCGGGGCGGCGGCAGACAAGAAGGGCAAGGGCGGGGCGGCGGCGAAGAAGAGGGACAAGGCGGCCGCCAAGGGCAAGGCCGCCGCGAAGGGCAAGGCCGCCGCGAAGGGCAAGGCCGCCGCGAAGGGCAAGGCCGCCGCGA
>CAYFWA010000083.1:0-2698 GCA_964346625.1 uncultured Myxococcales bacterium | reverse complement strand
AAGGGCAAGGCCGCCGCGAAGGGCAAGGCCGCCGCGAAGGGCAAGGCCGCCGCGAAGGGCAAGGCCGCCACGAAGGGCGAGGCCGTCGCGAAGGGCAAGGCGGCCAAGGGCAAGAGCAAGGTGGCCGAGCAGCCGGGCCCGCGGCGGCGGGGCTGGGGCGGCTCGGTGATCCTGCGACCCGATCCGCACACCTTTACCCTGGATCACCTCTCCGCGGCGGACAAGAAGGTGACGGCCCCCTCGGGCAAGCCCGCCAAGATCCCGGGCGGGCAGCCGCGAAGCGGCGCCGATCGCCTGGTGCCCATCCCCGAGGGCACGAAGGTGTACAACGCCGAAAAGCGTGACTGCGACCACGCCTGCCGCGGCCGCGGCCCGGCCTGCCGCCGGGCCTGCTCCGAGGAGCCCGGCGTGGAGATCCTGCCCGACGGCGGGCAGTACCTGGTGGCCGCCGGGGGCCGCTGCGGCGGCGGCAAGGGCGAGCGACACGTCATCAACCTCACGGTCCGCCCCTTCGAGACGGCAAAGCAGGCCAACGCCTACGTGCGCTCGCTGGGCTTCCCCTACGTGATGGTGGAGGACGCCAGCCAGACCACCCAGATGGTGAAGTTCATCATCCAGGCGCCCGCCAAGGCCGCCAAGCGGCTCATCGATCGCCAGAATCGCAGCTCGCCGTACAACATCTCGGCGCGCTACGAGGTGTTCCGGGTCAGGTGGGGGGACCTGTCCCGGCGAGGAGATCGGCTCGTCATCGAGCGGACCCGCCGGGGGTTCAAGCGCGCCTACGAGGTCGCCGAGACCGAGACCGAGGGCGAGGGGCCGCCGCGGCTGCGCCCGGTGCGGCTGGGCGCGAAGCTGCGACTCGACTCCAGCCGCGTGGTGAAGGCCGATATCACGCAGCTTTTGCGGCTGCCGTCCGACGCCTACCTGCTGGAGGTGGGCGTGAGGCCGTCCGACATGTGGTTCGAGCCGTTTTTGCCTGGCGCGCCGGTGTTTGGCCTGCTGCTGCTTTTGTTCATCGTGCTCAACGGGCTGGCCATCGCCGCGTACTTCAAGCGCTGACGCGGAGGCTGCAAGCACGCGGCCGCAGCCGGGGCCGCCACCCCCGGCGCACCGGGCCGAACCGAAAAAAAATCGCTGTACCGAGGCCAGGATGCTTCGACTGTTCGACACGCTGACCCAAGAGAAACAACCCTTCGAGCCCCGCGAGCCGGGCCGGGTCTCCATCTACGTCTGCGGCCCCACGGTCTACGACTACTCGCACCTGGGCCACGCCCGGGTCTACGTGGTGTTCGACACGGTGGTGCGCTACCTGCGCCACCGCGGCTTCGCGGTGACCTACGTCCGCAACTTCACCGACGTGGACGACAAGGTCATCGCCCGGGCCGTAGAGCGGGGCCGCGATCCCGTGGCGCTGGCCGCGGAGTTCGCCCAGGCGTTTTCCGAGGACATGGATCGGCTCGGCTGCGCCCGGCCCGACGTGCAGCCGCGGGTGAGCGAGCACGTCCCGGACATCGTATCCCTGGTGCAGGCCCTCGAGGACAAGGGCGTGGCCTACCCCGCCGGGGACACGGTGTGGTTCGCCGTGCGTCGCCACCCGGGCTACGGCAAGCTGTCCAAGCGCAACCTGGACGATCTGCGCTCCGGGGCCCGGGTGGAGGTGGACGCGGACAAGCAGGATCCCCTCGATTTCGCCCTGTGGAAGGGGGCCAAGCGCGGGGAGCCGAGCTGGGACTCGCCCTGGGGCGCGGGGCGACCGGGCTGGCACATCGAGTGCTCGGCCATGAGCACCCGCTATCTGGGCGAGCGCTTCGACATCCACGGCGGCGGCATGGACCTGGTGTTCCCCCACCACGAAAACGAGATCGCCCAGGCGGAGGCAGCCCACGGCCCGGGCTACGCCCGCTACTGGATGCACAACGGCTTCGTGAACCTCAACCAGGAGAAGATGGCCAAGTCCACGGGCAACTTCTTCACCCTGCGGGATCTGTTCCAGCACGCCGAGCCCGAGGCCATCCGGCTCTTTTTGCTCTCGGTGCAGTACCGCCACCCCATCAACTTCAAGGTGGAGTCGCGCCCGCAGGCCTCCGGCGGCGACGCCGCTGCCGCCGCCGACGACGACAACGACAACGGCGCCGACGCGGCGCCCCGCTTCCCGGATCTCGAGGAGGCCGAGCGGCGGCTGAGCTACTTCTACGAGACCCGCCTGCGGTTGGCCGAGACCCGGTCGCCCATGAAGGATCCGGGCGACGGTGAGGTGGTCCCCGAGCTCGAGCTCAGCCTGGCGGCCTTCACCGAGGCCATGGACGACGACTTCAACACCGCCGCCGCCCTGGCGCCGGTGAGTGAGCTGTTTCGGCTGGCCAACCGGTTGCTCGAGGATCCCAAGGCCGCCCCCAAGGCCGTGCGCAAGCGCACGCTGTTTCGGCTGCAGGGCGAGCTGGATCGCCTCGGCGAGGTGCTTGGGCTCTGGCAGCAAGACCCGGCCCAGTACCTGGAGCGCACCCGCGCCGCCGAGGCCGCTCGCCGGGGCATCGATCCGGCCTGGGTGGAGGCGCGCCTGGCCGAGCGGGCCGAGGCGCGTCGCGAAAAGGACTTCGCCCGCAGCGACGCCCTGCGCGACGAGCTCGCCCGGCAGGGCATCGAGCTTCAGGACACGCCCAGCGGCACCCGCTGGCGGTTGACGGATCCGGCCTGACCT
>CAYFWA010000082.1:10571-14494 GCA_964346625.1 uncultured Myxococcales bacterium | reverse complement strand
CGGCTGAGCGGCTGAGCGGCTGAGCGGCTGAGCGGCTGAGCGGCTGAGCGGCTGAACGGCTGAGCGGTGGATCCGCCGAAACGCGGGAAGAAGGAAACCATGGCGAACCCCCCCGACCCCTCCCGGGTCACCGTGATGGTGGTGGAGGACGAGGAGAAGATCCTGCGGAGCCAGCTCGCCCTGCTTCAGGGATTCGACGAAATCCAGGTGGTGGGTCAAGCCACCTCCGGCACCGACGCCGTGCAGCGGATCGAGGCCCTCACCCCGGACGTGGTGCTGCTGGATCTCGGCCTGCCCGGCATTGACGGCATCGAGGTCACCCGCCAGGTGAAAAAGCGCCTGCCCAAGACCGAGATCCTCATCTTCACGATCTTCGACGAGGAGGAGAAGGTCCTGTCGGCCATCGGGGCGGGCGCCTCGGGGTATCTGCTAAAGGGCATGGAGGCCGACAAGATCGTGGAGGCGATCCTCGAGGTGCATCAGGGGGGGAGCGTGGTCCAGCCCCAGCTCGCCCGGCGGCTGCTGCGGCACTTTCAGCGCAAGCCCATCCAGGAGTCGGCCGAGACCAGCCTCTCGCCGCGCGAGACCGAGATCCTGCGGCTGATCTCCAAGGGGCTGTCCAACCCCCAGGTCGCCTCGGCCCTGGGCGTGAGCCGCGCCACGGTGCGCACCCACCTGGAGCACATCTACGCCAAGCTGGACGTGTCCAACCGCACCGAGGCCGTAACCGAGGGGATCAAAAAGGGGCTCATCGATCTATGAGGTTTCCGCCATCTATGAGGTTTCCGCCATCTATGAGGTCCCCGCCATCTATGAGGTCCCCGCCATGAGGTCCCCGCCATGAGGTCCCCGATCCTACCGCGCCGGTAGGCGAGCCCGGGGCCTCGACGGGGAATCGGGGCCATTGCAAAGACGTTTACACCTCATGCGGGCTTCAGTCTCACTCAAGGTGTTTCTCGGATTCATCGCGGTGGTGGTGGCCTTCGGCGCCGCCGCGGTGTTCGAGCTGCTGCGCAGCCACGAGGCCCAGGAAGACCTGCGGCGGCTCAACCAGGTCTACCTGCGGCTCAACGACGTGTACCGCGCGCTGGACACGCGGGTGACCCAGCTCAGCCTGCTGCACCGCAACAGCCGGGATCTGATCAAGACCTCGACCGGTGCCCGGAGCTGGGCCCACATCAACCGCTACATGCCCCTGGCGCAGCGCTATCGCGACAAGCGGCTCGACGAGATCCGGCGCATCGCCCGCTCGGCGCTGTCCATCGATCTGCCCGCCAGTGATCGGCGCTTTCTGAAGCGGCTGGGCCAGGAGACCCACAAGCTGGAGCAGGACTTCGAGCGCGAGGACCGCATCTACAAACAGGTGTTCGTCCAGGGGGCCAGCGCCCCGGGGGGCGCGGATCGCGTGGCCGCGGGCACCCAGCGTCTGCTGCGAACCATGGCGGGCTCCCGCAAGCGCCTGCGCCAGATCGGCACCAGCTTGCGGCGGCTGCTTTCGCGCAACCTCGCCGCCCACGTGCGGCGGACGGCCCAGCGGCTCGAAAACAACGAGACCACTACGCTGCTGTATTCCATCGTGCTGACCATCTTCGCCCTGCTGGTGGCGGTGGCCATGATGCTGCTGGCCCACTGGACCCTCAAGCCCCTGCGGACGCTGCGCACCGGCGCCCAGATCATCGGCCAGGGCGACTACGGCCACCGGGTGCGGATCCGGGCCCGAGACGAGATCGGAGACCTGGCCGCGGAGTTCAACGCCATGGCCGCGGCCATCGAGGAGCGCGAGCACCGGCTCATCGAGACCGAGCGCAAGGCGGCGCGGGAAAAGCGCCTGGCCACCGTGGGGCGCGCCGCGGCCCAGATCACCCACGAGGTGCGCAACCCCCTGTCGGCCATCGGGCTCAACGCCGAGATGCTGGAGGAGGAGCTGACCGGGCTGCCCGCCGAGGGAGAGGTGGAGGAGGCGCGGGCGCTGCTCTCAGCCATCCAGCGGGAGGTGGATCGTCTCACCGACGTCACCGAGTCCTACCTGCAGTTCGCCCGCCTGCCCCGCCCCCGCCCCGAGGTGGAGGATCTGGGGCCGGTGATCGAGAGCGTGGTGGAGTTCGCGCGGGGTGAGCTCGAGGCCGACGGCCTCAGGCTCGCGTGCCAGCTCGATCCCCTGCCGCCGCTGAGCTTCGACGAGAACCAGATCCGCCAGGCGCTGCTCAATCTGCTGCGCAACGCCCGGGAGGCCATGCCGGAGGGCGGAGGCGCGATCACCGTGCGCGCCACCGTTGCCGCTGACCAGGTGGAGATCCAGGTGGCCGATCGCGGGCCGGGCATGGACCCCGACGCGCTCAAGCAGATGTTCGACCCCTTTTTCACCACCAAGGAGAAGGGGACCGGCCTGGGGCTGGCCATCACCAGCCAGATCGTGGAGGAGCACGGCGGCAGCATCCGCGCCGAGCCCCGCTTTGGGGGCGGGCTGCGCATCGTGATCACGTTGCCGCGGGAGCCGGGCGCCGGAGCGCTGGGAGCTGGCGCTTCGGGCGCCGGGGAGCCGGGCGCCGGAGCGCTGGGAGCTGGCGCTTCGGGCGCCGGGGAGCCGGGCGCCGGAGCGCCGGGTGCCGCATAGTCGAGCGCCGCAGACGCCGGCGTGGGGTGAGGGCTCGGGGCCCTCAAGTCCGCTGAAAGCCGAGCAAGTGGCGGGCGTGGGCCGTATTCTGGTATAATCGGGAATTGATAGCTTGTGTGTCTCCGACCCCCTGCCGAAGGGTCAGCGGTCGTCGCGGCGGTGGCTCGTCCCGTTTTCGGGCGGCGGCCACAGCCGGGTGATCCGTCGGACCGGAAACCGGAAAGGAGCGCCGCGAGCATGGCTCTCGTGGGCAGCATACGTGTCGGCACCATCAACGGGCTCGTGGACTCCTTGCGCCGGACCAACGTGCAGGCCACCCTCACGGTCCGCTCCGGAGAGGAGGAGGGGACCATCACCTTCCGGCAGGGGGAGCTGGAGACCTGTCAGGTGGACGTGCTGGAAGACGCCGACGCCCTCGACGAGATGCTGGGCTGGACCCACGGGCAGTTCACCCTCCGCATCATCGACGCCGACGCGGCCGCAGAGCCAGAGGACAGCGCCGCCAGGGCGACGCGGCCCCACGTCATGGTGGTGGACGACGAGCTGGGGATCCGGAAGCTCATCGAGAACTTCCTCGAGGCCGAGGGGTATCGGGTGAGCGTGGTCTCCCAGGCCAGCCAGGCGGTGAACCTGGTGGACTACTGCAAGCCGGACGTGGTGTTGCTCGACGTGATGCTCACCGGCATCGACGGCTTCCAGCTCGCCTCCCAGCTTCGTGAGCAGCACGATCAGCAGACCCTGCCCATCGTGATGATGAGCGCCAACCACGACTTCGCCCAGCGGTCCTCCGAGCAGGGCTATCCGTTTTTCGGCAAGCCCTTCGACTTCAAGCGGCTTTGTCAGTCCATCGACGAGCTGGTGGGGCGTCCGGCGGACCAGGCCATCTCCGCGCGGCTGCGGGCCGATCCCCTGGCCGACCCGGAGCCGTCCCAGGCCGCCGAGGGCGGGCTCGAGCTGCCCGCCAACCTGGCCACCATCCTCGACGCCGAGGCCTTTTTGCCGGACCTGGACCAGTGCTACGTGCTCGATGAGGTGGCCAAGGCCCGGTTCGCCATGGTCGGCCCGGATCCGGCTCTCGCCGCCCTGGTGGCCGGCTTCGACGGGTTTCAGACCTTACGCCAGTGGCTCGCCGAGGACCCGGACACGCGGGAGAAGCGGGTGCTGGTGACCCTGCTGCTGCTGGCCATCGATGCCCTGCGCACCGCTGACAGCGCCTTCGGCATCGGCGAGTAGGCGCAAAGGACACCGCGAGCGAATCGGCGCGTCTGGGCAAAAGAACGCCGCGACAGGGCAACGACAGGGCAACGAC
>CAYFWA010000082.1:8209-10471 GCA_964346625.1 uncultured Myxococcales bacterium | reverse complement strand
AGGGCGGCGACAGGGCGGCGACAGGGCGGCGACAGGGCGGCGACAGGGCGGCGACAGGGCGGCGACCGGTTCGCCGGGGTCGTTTCTACCCGATGCCTGACCTTGACACCGCCGCAAAGACTCCCAATCTTGGGGGACGACCCTGGGTACGGACCCGTCCCTCCTTCGTTTTATCGTTCAATCCCGGGTCTGGGAGGTCGATGATGTCTGAAAAGTTCGATCGGAAGCGAAACACGGTCACCGTCATCAACAACGCCACGGGTCAGCAAGAGGAGTTCCCCCTGGTGGAGGGCACCATCGGCCCGGCCGGGATCGACATCCGTAAGCTCTTTTCGAAAATGGGGCTATTTACCTACGATCCGGGGTTCAAGTCCACCGCGAGCTGCAGCAGCGAGATCACCTACATCGACGGGGAGGCGGGGGTGTTGCAGTATCGCGGCTACCCGGTGGAGCAGCTCGCCGAGAACACCTGCTACCTCGAGGTCTGCTATCTTTTGCTCAACGGCGAGCTCCCGGACCGCGAGCAGTTTCACCACTTCCACCGGATGATCACCACCCACTCCATGGTCAACGAGGGCCTCAAGGACTTCATCCGGGGGTTTCGCTACGACGCGCACCCCATGGCGATCCTGGTGGGGGTGGTGGGGGCCCTGGCGTCTTTTTATCACGACTCGCTGGACCTGCATGACCCCCGACACCAGGAGATCTCGGCCCACCGGCTCATCGCCAAGCTGCCCACCATCGCCGCGGCGGCCTACAAGCACTCGCTGGGGCAGCCCTTCGTCTATCCCCGAAACGACCTGTGCTACTCGGAGAACTTTTTGAACATGATGTTCTCCACGCCGGCGTCGCCCCACGAGCTCAACCCCGCCCATGCTCGGATCCTGGATCTGCTGTTTTTGCTCCACGCCGAGCACGAGCAGAACGCCTCCACCTCCACGGTGCGGCTGGCCGGCTCGTCGCTGGCCAACCCCTTCGCGGCGGTGTCCGCCGGCATCGGCGCGCTGTGGGGCCCCGCTCACGGCGGGGCCAACGAGGCGGTGGTGCGGATGCTCCAGGAGATCGGGGACGTGAAAAACATCCCCAAGTACGTGGCGCGCGCCAAGGACAAAAACGATCCCTTCCGCCTCAACGGTTTTGGCCACCGCGTCTACAAGAACTACGACCCCCGGGCGCGCCTGGTGCGCAAGGCGGCCCACGATCTGCTGCGAGAGACCAACCAGTCCGACCCGATCTTCGACATCGCCAGGCGCCTCGAGGAGATCGCGCTGGAGGACGAGTACTTCCTCGAAAAGAAGCTCTACCCCAACGTGGACTTCTACTCCGGCATCATCTACCGCGAGATCGGCATCCCCCTCAACATGTTCACCGTGCTGTTCGCCGTGGCCCGGACCGTGGGCTGGATCGCCCAGTGGAAGGAGATGATCCAGGATCCGGAGCGCGTCATCGGCCGCCCCCGGCAGGTGTACTGCGGCCCCGACAAGCGCGACTACGAGCCCACCGGGGACCGGGGCTTCGGTTCGGCCTGTCCCCGGGTGTGCCCGGGCCGACCCAAGGCCCACTGGAGCCGCGGTAACCTGACCCCCCTCGACTGAGCGTTCCCGAGTAGTCACTGAGCGACGCCCGACACCACCCGGAGCCGACCTTCCCACACCACCCGGAGCCGACCTTCCCACACCACCCGGAGCCGACCTTCCCACACCACCCGGAGCCGACCTTCCCACCGACACGCCATCGGGAGGCGTGTCGCCCGCAGGACGCCATGGGGAGGCGTGACGCCCGCAGGGCGCTCACCCCGACGCTCAACTCACAGCACCCGCGGTCGCTCCTTGGTCTGCGTCTCTTCGGGCAGCTTGATGTCCACCACGTCGATGTTGACCTCCACCACCTCGCGGCTGGACATCTTCTCCACGCGCTGGGCCACGGTCTGGCGCAGGGTGCGGGCCACCTGCTTCATGTCGTAGCCGTAGTCGAGCACCACCTCGAGGTCCAGCGCGGCCTGCTTCATGCCCACCTCGGCCTCGACGCCGCGGGTGGGGCTGTCCCCCAGGGAAAACAGCCGAGTGGCACCCAGCGCATGGATCCCTTCGATCTCGCGGGCGGCGAGCCCGGCGATGGTGGCCACGATGTCGGCGTCCATGGTGACCACGCCCTTCACCTTGTCGGTGGAGGTATCGATGGTCACCTTGCCAGTGTCCTTTTTCCGGTTGTCTTTATTGTCTGCCATCTTTGGGTCTCCCTTTCCTTTCCTGGCCGCGGTCT
>CAYFWA010000082.1:0-8109 GCA_964346625.1 uncultured Myxococcales bacterium | reverse complement strand
TTTTGCTGGCCGCGGTCTTTTTGCTGGCCGCGGTCTTTTTGCTGGCCGCGGTCTTTTTGCTGGCCGCGGTCTTCTTCTTGGCCGCAGTCTTCTTCTTGGCCGCGGTCTTCTTCTTGGCCGCGGTCTTTTTGCTGGCCGCGGTCTTTTTCTTGGCCTTCCGCTTGTCGCTGTCCGCCATCGGTATCCCCTTTCCTCCGGAGGAAGGTCACGGTATTCTCACAAGAGAGCTGGGCAGGCCAGGATCACTCCACGCGGGGTCGTTTTTTGGGTTTGTGCTCCGACACCTCGATGTCGGCCACGTGCAGGTTCACCTCGACGACCTCCTTGCCGGTCATGGTCTCCACCCGGTGGGCGACGCGTTGGCGTACCCCACGCGCCACCTTCTGCATGTCGTGGCCGTAGCCGATGACTGCGGTGAGGTCCACCGCCACCTGCCGCTGGCCCACCTCTACCTCCACCCCGCGCGTGGGATTGTCCCCGAAGGAAAACCACCCCCCGGTGCCCAGCACGTGGATCCCGTCCACCTCCCGGGCCGCGAGCCCGGCGATGGTGGCCACCACCTGTTCGGTGACGAGCACGACGCCTTGCACCTTGTCGGTTGAGGTGTCGATGGTGACCGTGGCGGTGCTCTTTCCTTGCTTGTCTTCCATACGGATCCTTCTTTCGTTGAAACCCATTGCAAAGCCACGACCTCCCGCCGGGCCAAGGGCGACCCGGGGGAGCGGTGGATCAAATCACCCGCGGCGTTTTGTCCTTGCTCTCCTCGTCGAGCTGGATGTCGATGACGTTGATGTTGACCTCCACCACCTCCCGCCCTGCCATCTTCTTGACCTCGTCGGCGATGGTCTGGCGCAGGTTCTGGGCGATCTCCTTCATGTCGTAGCCGTAGTCGATGATGACCTCGAGATCCAAGGCGGCCTGCTTTTTGCCCACCTCGACGCCCACGCCGTGGGTGGGATCGTCGCCAAAGGAAAAGAGGCGCGAGGCCCCGAGGGCGTGGATGCCCTCCACCTGTTGGGCGGCCAGACCGGCGATGGTGGCCACCACGTCGTGGTCCATGGTGACCGAGCCCTTCACCTTGTCGGTGGAGGTGTCGACGGTCACCTTACTGATCTTCAGTCCTTTTTCTCTTTCGGCCATGGGGGTTCTCTCCTGCGCTTCGGACCGAGGTCCGAAGGGTCTTTGTCTTTGTCTTTATCGTTGTCTTTGTCTTTGTCTTTGTCTTTGTCTCTGTCGATCTCTTTACCTTTGTCTCATGTGCGTCCGGGATGCCGCGTGCGGACCAAACCGCGGTGGCGGGATCCGTCAGCGCTCACTCGACGCGGGGCCGTTCCTTCTGCTGGGTCTCCTCGGGCAGACGAATGTCGATGACGTTGATGTTGACCTCCACCACCTCACGGGCGGCCATCCGCTCCACCTCCTGGGCGATGGTCTGTCGCACGGTGCGGGCCACCTTCTTCATGTCGTAGCCGTACTCGATGATCACATCGAGATCGATGGCCGCCTGCTTCATGCCCACCTCGGCGTCCACGCCCCGGGTGGGGTCGTTGTCTCCGATGCCGAAGATGCGGGGCCTACCGATGGAGTGCAGCCCCTCCACCTGCTGCGCCGCCAGCCCCGCGATGGTCTGGATCACCCCATCATCGAGGACGATCTCGCCACCGACCTGGCCACTTCCACTGTTGTTTTTTGTGTCTGCCATGTTTTGGGTCTCCTTTATCTCGTTTCTGCCCTTCGTGTCCGTTCGTGTGGCGACCGCTCATCGGGGCCACCGGGATTCAATCCGCCATCGCGCATCCCCCGCCGGCTCTGGGCTGGGCCCTGGGGACCCGCGCGTCGCCGGGAGGGGATGCAGCCGGCCATCAGGGTGTTTTACCGGGGCGCTCCCCGGCCTGAGCTTCCAGTTGCCCGGCGGCGGACTCCAGGGAGGCCACCAGCCGCTGGATCTTTTCCCGCGTTCGATCAAGGTGCGCGCGGGTTCGTCCGTAGTCAGTGGATTCGAGCGCGTAGCGCGCGTCCCGTACTGCCTGGCCGGCCAGGCGGGCCGATCCCGCCAAACGGCGCACCTCGGCCGCGGCCTGCAGCAAATGCCCCGACGACTGGGACTTTCGCGCTGCATCTGGAGCCGTTGGACCCGGCGCGTGGGGCGCGAGCACCAGCAACAATCCGCAGATCATGCCGAACAGCACGATGGCCACCAGGAGGGTCCGGCCGCTGCCCGTGGCGGGCTCGTCGGCTCGTTTGGGATTGCGGGTATTGCTACGCATTTCGGTCCTTTGGTTCCGTCACTTCCAATTCAACCATTTTTGAGCGAGAGCAGGATCGCCGCGCCGCCGATGACGATGGCCAGGCCCAGCGCTCGCAGGGGAGTCAACCAGGAAAACGCGCCGAGCGACGCCAGGAACACCAGGATCCCCACCAACATCAGGGTCAGGGCGATCCAGCGCCGATCCAGGGGGCGGGGCCAGCTCTTGCGACTGCTGGCCCTCCCCCAGGCGCCCGAGAGCCGACGCGCGCTGGTGCGCACGTCGCTCCCCACGTTGCGCAGCCGGCGCTTGGCGCGCTGGCTCGTGGTGCCGCCCTGCTGCCGGTCGTCGGCGTTGGCCATGACGATCCAGAGCAGCCCGTACAGAAAGATGCCCACCCCCCAGGCCAACGACAGCAGGATGAACGCGAGGCGTACCAGCGTCACGTCCACGGCCAGCCAGTCGGACAGGGCCGTGCACACGCCTCCCAGCAGCCGGCCTTGGCTAGGTCGCACCGGGAGCAGGGTGCTTCGCGCGCGGCGTCCGCCTCGTCGCATCCGGATCATTGCAGCACCCGGTGCAGCGCCTCGGGCTCGAGGATCTCCACCCGGGCGCTGACGTCTCGCACCTGGACGCCGACCAGCGTCTCCACCGCCTCCCGCACCGCCTCGCGCACCTGGTCACCGATCTGCTTGACCCCCGTACCGGGGAGAACGCCCACCAGCACCTGGAGCCGCACGGGCGACATCCCCGTGCCTCGGACGTCAGCGTCGGCTTCGAGCACGCCTTGAACCGAGGCGGCGGCCTGCGCGGCAACCGAGGCGATGCCCTGGGAGTCCACCACGACGAAGCCTCGCTCGTCCATGGACAAAAGATGCATGGAGGCCGAGCCCCGGCGCAGCGGGGAGCGAGGGTACAAAAGTAGCACCAGCGCCAGCACACCGATCAGCAGCGCGCCCCCCGCCACCCAGAGCTGCCGGGGCCCTTCGGCCCGCTGGGCGAAGTCGAGCAGCTCGTGTCCGAGGGCCCAGTCGCCCAGCAGCCGGCCAGGGTCCACCCAGCCCGCCGCCACCAGAAAGACCACGGCGGAGCCCAGCACCACCGCGAGGATCGCCAGCCAGCCCACCAGCAGGTAGATCCAGGATCGCCAGTTGCGGTCTAGGGCCTCCTCCTTCATGAGCGATTCTCCGGGCGCCGCGCAGCACCGGGGCGCGGGCCACCGCTTCGTGGGTGACGCGGATCATGGCCTGTCGTGGCTGGAATATGCATGTGTCTCCTTGGCGTCCGTACCGTCCTTGGCGTTCTTGCCTTTGATTGACTGCGCTGCGTGGGGCGAGGCAGCGCCGGCCGCTACTCCAGTTGGCGGCGGTGCTTGTGCTCGACCTTGGGGACGTGGACGTCGACGACGTACACGTTGACCTCCACCACGCTGCGCCCGGTCATCCGCTCCACGGTCTCGATGACGCGCTCGCGCATGTCCCCGGCGACCTCGGTGATGGGGTAGCCGAACTCCACCTCGATCTCGATGTCCACTGCGGCCTGCTTCATGCCCACTTCTGCGTCCACCCCGTGCGTGCGACCGAGCCGGGAGACGAAGCTGCGCAGGCTCGAGTCGCCGAGCTTGTGGATCCCGGGGACCTGCTCCGAGGCGATGCGCGCGATCACCGAGACCACGTCGTCATCGATGAAGGTCGCTCCCCGCAATCGCGGTAAACGATCGGCGTCCTGCGGCTCCGGGGCGTCGGCGGGATGTGCTGGATTGACCGTGGCGCGCGGGCGGTCGTCGCGAGCGGCCGCGGGGGAGGTCTCCTCGCGAGCGGCCGCGCTTCGGTCTGGCGCGCTGCCGGCGGTATTCTTGGCGCCTTTTTTCGTGTCGGTCTCCATCGGTGCGCACACTCCTTCGCTTCGGATCGTCGGCGACGTCCGCGCTCGTTACGTCACGGCTCGGGTCTGCCTCAGCCAAAGCAGACCGTGGTTTTCTAGGGTATGTCCACCGGGCGCCCCCTACCGCACCCGCGTTGCCCATCGCGAAATCCAGGCGTTGACCTCGCGTCGATATTGCATCGCGCTCAGCGCATTGCCATCGACGGGGGTGTCGCACCCGGATCGCCCAGCCGCGGCCGCGGTTCCAGCCCGTGGCCAGCAGTTTCGGGCACGACGAAGTTGACGCTGCAAAAAAAGATCCAATCGATGAACTCGATGAGGGACGGTCAATACAGCGCCTCCTGCGTGTCAGTGAACAAAAGGCGGGACACCCCTGTCACGCGATCTCGGACGGGGGGACACTCATGTCACGAATTTGGATGCAGAAGTCCCCAACTGGAGAGGGGGAGGGACAGGACAACAAGGGACCAGAGAAGACCGGGATCCAGAGAAGAATGAAACGGGCGACGTGGGGCGTTCTGCAGGGGATGGGGGCCGCGCCCGCGGTCCGGTGGTCGCCTGTTATCCCGGGTCGCCGCTGCCGCCGCTGCCGCCGCTGCCGCCGCTGCCGCCGCTGCCGCCGCTGCCGCTGCCGCCGCTGCCGCCGCTGCCGCCGTCATCGTCGCCGTCATCGTCGCCGCCGCGTTGTCGCGGGTTCTCCTCACCCTTCCAGCGACGGAGCTGCTTCACGTCCCGGGGGTCGGGCCGCAGGGGGCCCTCCACGTCGGGCTGGCGGGCGTTGCGCTCGGCCTCGCGGCGCTGGCGGGCCTCGCGCTCCTCGAGGAGCGCCACGCGGTTGATCTCGGCCAGCAGCCCGCGCTTGTGCCGGTAGTCGATGTCGGCCTCGAGCTCCGCCTCGGTGAAGGCGGTGTAGCGCTCGATGAACTCGCGGCGCTGGCGCACCTTGCGCCGGAAGATGCGCCGCAGATCCGCCGGCTCCCGCACCACGTAGGGGGTGAGGAAGATCAGCAAATTCGTGCGCTCCGTGGTGCGGGTGGTCTGCTTGAACAGCGCCCCGAGAATCGGGATGTCCCCCAAGAAGGGCACCTTGTGCACGTTGCGCTTCTCCTTGGAGTCGATGAGGCCCCCCAGCACCACGGTCTGCTGGTCCTGCACCACCACCATGGTCTTGATCTTGCGCTTGGAGGTGGTGGGACCCACCACGGGATCGATGGACTTGACCTCGTTGATCTCTTGGTCGATCTCCATGCGCACCTTGCCGTGCTGGTTCACGTGGGGCGTGATCTTGAGGGTAAGGGCGACGTCCTGGCGCTGGATGGACTGCATGGGGAGGTAGCCCAGGCCGGCGGCCCCGGCCGTGTTTTGGTTGTTGCCCCCCTGGTTGCCCCCGAGCCCCGGCATGCCGGTGAGCGAGGACTGGAAGGGGACGTTCTCGCCCACCGAGATCTCCGCCTCCTCGTTGTTGGTGGTCAAAAGGTGGGGCGACGAGACCAGGTTCACGTCGTTGTTGCTCTGCAGCGCCTGCAAAAACACCCCGAACTTGGGGAAGCTGATGCCCGGCACGCCCAGCAGCGACTCGGCGTTTTGCAGCTCGGGACCCCGCAGCCCCACCGCCAGGCCCATGAGCGAGGCCGGATCCACGAAGATGGAGTTGGTGGCGTCGGCGCCCCCGAGCAGCAGGGCCTGATCGTCGCCCGAGCCCAGCGGCAGCGCCCCGTGCAGCGACAGGCCCAGCTCCCGTTGCTTGGAGAGGCTGACCTCCAGGATGGTGGCCTCCACGAAGACCTGGGTCTGCCGGCGGTCCAGCCGGCGGATGAGCTTCATCACCTGCAGGTGATCCTGGGGAGAAGCCACTACGATGAGGCTGTTGGTGGCCGGATCCTCGGAGATCTGCACCTCGCCCTTGAACAGCGACTCCGTTGCGCTGGCGCGGCTGCGACTCCGCGGTCGTCGCCGTCGCCGCCGCCGTCGTCGTCGCCGTCGCGTCGCGCCGCGGGAGCCTGAGCCGCCCACGATGGCGTCCAGTGTGCCTGCCAGCTCCTGCGAGTCGGCGTACTCGAGCGGCACCACCCGGATGCGCTCTTCGCCGCCCGGCAGCGGGACGTCGAGCCGCCGGATCAAGGCGCGCACTCGCAGGTAGGCCTGCTCGTCGGCGATGATGATCAGCAGATTGGTGCGCTCGACGGCCAGGATCTTGGACACCTGGCTGCCGCCTCCGCTCTTGACGCTCACCGTTTTGCGCGGCCGCCGTCGCCGTCGCCGTCGCCGTCGCCGCCGCCGCCGCCGCCGCCGCCGTCGTCGCACGCGTTTCTTGGTGCTTTTTTGGTCCGCGGCGGGGAACACCTCCAGCAGCTTCTCGGCGAGCTCGGCTGCCTCGGCGTGCTCGACGCGCACGATCCAGATCTGGTCGCCCTCGGCCTCCACGTCGAGCTGCTCGAGCACGCGCTGCAGCCGGGCGATGTTGGCGCCGGTGTCGGTGACGATCAGCAGGGCCGCGGGGTCGTAGGTGATGATGGAGCCCTTGCTCAGGTGCTTGAGCACGGCGGCCACGTCCTCGGGCTTGGTGTGCTCGAGCCGAAACACCTGGGTGACCATCCGCGCCGAGCGGGGGCAGCGCCGGCCCGGACCACAGGTGGGCACGGGCTTGGAGGCGGCCTTTTCCTTTTCCACGATCTTGAGATAGCGCCCGGCCGGCTGCACGGTGAGACCCAGGGCGTCCAGCGCGCTCAGAAACGTCCGGTAGGCTGCCGCGGCCGGGATGGGGGCGGGGGTCACCAGGGTGATCTTGGCCGACCGCAGGTTGCCCGCGATGACGAACCGCTTGCAGGTGAGCCCCGAGACCCAGCTCACCAGCTCGGCCAGCGTGGCGTCGGGCTCGAGGTTGACCTTCACCGGCTGCCCACCGCGTACCCGCAGGCACTCGTTGAACGAAAGCTCGCCGGGCAGCTTGGCGAAGCCGGTCTTGCCGCCGGTGCGCTTTCGTTTGCGCCGGCGCCGGCGGCGACGCCGCTTGCGTCGCCTCTTCCGGCGTTTCCTTCTGCGACGGGCAGAGGCCGGCTCGCTGGGGCCGACCACCAGCGCCGCGGTGGTCACGGCCACGGTGGTCAGGGTCAGCGTGCTCACCCAGTAGGTGAGGGCCAAGCCGAGGACCGCAGCCCAATTTCGGAGGTTGTGCATCTGGGGGTCTCAGCGTCCGTAGCGGGTTGCCGCGCGATGTGGCTCACGCCGCGACGGAGGCGGTCGCGTGCCGGGTTTGGGTTCGGGTCCGGGTCCGGGTCCGGGTTCGGGTTCGGGTCTGGGGGGCTCGGCGTCACCGTTCGGAGCGTCGGCTCCGGGGCGTCGGCTCCGGGGCGTCTTCTCCGGGCGTCTTCTCCGGGCGTCGGCGCGGTGACCCGGGACAGCCTAGCGGCGGGGAGGGGGATCGCGGCCGGGTCCGCAGGGGAACGGGTCGCAGTAGGCGCGGCTGGGGCGCACCCGCACCGGGTGGGGAAAATCTGTTCGCATACCCGTCATACCGTGCGTACGCGCGCGGGCCGGGGTGTATTCCGGCGGAACCGATAAAGATCCGCCGCGTCCCGCTCGGAGCGCCCGCGGCGCGGAAGTTGGTCGGCAGGGTAGCAGGGCCGACTACCGAGCGCAAATGGCCCCCCGAGGAGACCAAAACTCGCCCACGGGGCGCGATCAGCTACACTGGAGCCTCGTGCCGCCCCACCGGGTCGGCTCGGGGCGAGCCGGACCGGGTGCGCTCCGGCCCCGCGCGGCGCACTCCCCTCGAGCCGTCGGCGGTGTGCGACGGGGACGGCGCGAGGAAACCCCTTAGCCCAGGAGAAGCTGCCGCGTCATGTTTTCCGATCCGCGAGCTCGACTCGTCTCGCCGCTGCTTGGCGTCATGCTGCTTTCTGCCTTGCTTTCCGGCGTTTTGTTGACCCTGCCGCTGCCCGGGGGGCCGCCGGGCCTCGCCCGGGCCCGCCCCCCCGCC
>CAYFWA010000081.1:14479-14544 GCA_964346625.1 uncultured Myxococcales bacterium | reverse complement strand
AATCCAACCGGCGCTCCTTTCACTATTGCGGATGTGTTTACCATTGTGCCTTGCGCCCGACAACG
>CAYFWA010000081.1:2319-14379 GCA_964346625.1 uncultured Myxococcales bacterium | reverse complement strand
GTGGGGCGCAGGGCGCCCGACAACGGTGGGGCGCAGGGCGCCCGACAACGGTGGGGCGCAGGGCGCCCGACAACGGTGGGCGCAGGGCGCCCGACAACGGGGGGCGCAGGGCGCCCGACAACGGCGGGAGTGTTTTTCGCAGGACCGAAGACGCTGCCGGCGTTACACTGGCGCCCATGACACCCACCGCCCCCCCCGAGCCTCGCGACGAGCCCCTGCAGCAGGCCGCGCGAAACGCCTT
Organism: uncultured Myxococcales bacterium; assembly: GCA_964346625.1. GTDB lineage: Bacteria > Myxococcota_A > Polyangia > HGW-17 > JAJRWW01 > CAYFWA01. The sequence goes on along the minus strand of CAYFWA010000081.1, from coordinate 14,138 downwards.
GCAGAGCTGCCTCGCCGTGAAACCCCACGAGCCGTTGCTGGTGGTCACCGACGCCGGCTGCGTCCGCATCGGCAAGGCCCTGCGGGAAGCCGCCGAGGCCCTGGGGCTGCAGCCGGTGCTCATGGAGGTGCCCGTGGCCCCGGCCTCGGGCACCGAGCCCCCGCCGGCGGTGGCGGCGGCCATGGCGGCCTCGGCCGTGTCGGTCTGTCCCCTGTCCAAGTCCATCACCCACACCGCGGCGCGGCGCAACGCCTGCGCCGCCGGGGGGCGCGTGGCCACCATGCCCGGGATCACCGAGGCGTGCATGGTGCGCTGTCTGGCCGCGGACTACGAGCGCATCGCCGAGGTCACCGAGGCGCTCGCCCGGCGGCTGTCTGCCGCTCGCGCGGCCCACCTGAGCTGTCCCCACGGTACGGATCTGCACCTGCCCCTGGCGGGGATCGACGCCATCGCCTCCACCGGCTTGATCCGACAGCCGGGCCAGGGCGGCAACCTCCCCTCGGGCGAGGCCTTTTTGCGGCCGCAGGAGGGCGGCAGCCAGGGCGTCCTGCATGTGGACGGGTCCATGGCAGACGTGGGGGTGCTTTCCGAGCCGCTACGCATCGAGATCGCCGACGGCCAGGCCGTGGGCCTCTCCGGGGGGGACGCGGCGCAGCGGCTCGCGCGGTCGCTGGACGTTCACGGCCCCCGGGCGCGCAACGTCGCCGAGCTCGGGGTGGGCACCAACGACCAGGCCCGCATCACCGGTCACGTGCTCGAGGACGAGAAGGTCGCCGGCACCGTGCACGTGGCCCTCGGCAACAACGTGGGCATGGGGGGCACCGTGGACGTGCCCATCCACCTCGACGGGGTGCTCCGCCGTCCCACCTTGACGCTGGATGGCGAGGTGGTGGTCGAAAACGGCCGGCTGCTGTCCTGACGCCGCGGGAGCCCCAGGTGCACCAGCCCACGGCGAAGCAGGCGGCCGTCGCGGTCGTCCGTACCTTGCGCGAGGCGGGGCACGAGGCCCTGTTCGCGGGGGGGGCGGTGCGGGATCTGCTGCTCGAGCTCACCCCCTCCGACTACGACGTGGCCACCAGCGCGCGTCCCGAGCAGGTGGTGGAGCTGTTTTCGCACACGGTGACGGTGGGGGCGCAGTTCGGGGTGGTGGTGGTGCGGACCCAGGGTCACGCGGTGGAGGTGGCGACCTTCCGCAGCGAGGAGGCCTACCTCGACGGTCGCCACCCGGAGCGGGTGGTCTACAGCACCGCAGAGCAGGACGTGCGCCGGCGGGACTTCACCATTAACGGCCTGCTCTACGATCCGCTGCGCGAGCGCGTGATCGATCACGTCGAGGGGCAGGCCGACCTGCGCGCCCGCCGCCTGCGCTGCATCGGCGACCCGCAGGAGCGCTTCGCCGAGGATCGGCTCCGGATGCTGCGGGCGATCCGCTTCGCCGTGCGCTTCGCGTTGCGCATCGACCCGGCCACCTGGACGGCGCTGCAGCGCCAGGCCGCCGAGATCGTCACGGTCAGCGCCGAGCGAGTGCGCGACGAGCTGCTGCGCATGCTCGCCGGTCCCCGCCCCCAACAGGCGGTGCAGCTTCTGCAGCGGGCGGGGCTGCTGGCCCCCGTGTTGCCGGAGGTGGAGGCGCTGCGCGGCGTGGAGCAGCCCGCGCGCTACCACCCCGAGGGCGACGTGTTCACCCACACCCTGCTTTTGCTCGAGCACCTCGTGCCCCCGGCCAAGAGCCCCCCCTGGGCGCGCGAGGCGCTGTGGCTCGCCGCCCTGCTGCACGACGTGGGCAAGCCCGAGACCCTGGAACGCGACCCCGAGCCTCGCTTCCCGCGGCATGCCCGGGTGGGGGCGGCCATGGCCGAGCAGATCGCGCGGCGGCTGCGCCTGTCGCGGCGGCAGGTGTCGCGGGTGCGGGACCTGGTGGCCCAGCACACGCGCTTTTTCGATGTGCAAAAGATGCGGCCGGCGCGCCGGCTGCGGCTGCTGCGTCAGCCGCACATCGAAGACCTGCTGGCGCTGCACCGCGCGGATCGCCTCGCGGGCAGCAAAGACCTGAGCACCTGGCGGTTTTGTCGCCAGGAGCTGGCCCGACTGCCTCCCGAGCGGTTGCGGCCCCCGCCCCTGCTCGACGGACATCGCCTCCTCGCCCTGGGCGTGCCCCGGGGGCCGCAGGTGGGGCAGATGGTCCGCCGCCTCGAGGACGCCCAGCTCGAGGGTCGGGTGCATACAGAGGCCGAAGCCGAGGCCTTCGTCCGCGCGGCCTTGCGAAACGGAGGGGAGCAGGGCGCGGACGGGGCGGAGGCGGCGGGCGCGGCGGGCGCGGACGGCGCGAACGGCGCGGACGGCGCGGACGGCGCGGAGGGTGGGGAAGATGATCAACAGCCGTGACGCACCAACGTGACGCCGAAGACCACGCCCAGCAGCACGAGCCCCCACCACAGCCCCAGCAGCCAGCGCTGCGCCCGCCGGCGCCGCTCCCAGCGACCGTGAAACAGCCGGGACTCCAGCCCGGCCAGCCGGTCCTCCACGCGGGCGGCCATGCCGAGGCGGCGGGCCAGCGCCCGGGCCGAGGCCAGGTGCGCCGGGGTCAACCGCAGATCCCGCGCCATCTCCACCACCGCGGCCTTGCAATCGCCGGTGGGGGGGCCGAGGCTGCGCGCCAGATAGCGCGTCAGGGCGGGGGGCAGGTCGTGTTCGCGGTGGTGGTCCAGCAGCCAGCGCAGCGCCTCCATCTCCTGTGCGGCCACGGCCCGGGCGGCGGTCCGGGCGGCGGTCCGCAAGGCCGTGGCTGGCGTAGCCTCGGCGGCCTGGACGGCGAGGTGATGGGCCCGCTGGGCGAGCCGCAGGTAGCCCTGGCGCAGGGCGCTGCGGCGGATGGCCTCCAGCGCCTCCCACCACCGCTCGGCTTCCTCGGCCGAAGCCTGCGGCAGGCGCCCGGCGGCCAGGGCGAGGGCCCGCCCGTGGCGCCAGAGGCGGAAGTGGGCCCAGGCCTCCAGCGGTCCCAGCGCCGCGGGCTGCAGGTGACCGGGGGCGGCCGCCGAGCGCTCGCGCCGGATGCGGCGCAGCAGGCGCCGCGCGCCGCGCCGGCCCGCGGCCTCCAGCAGGTCGAAGGGGATCGTCGCGGCCGGATCCTGCGCGGAGAGTCGGCGGGCGAGCCGGTGGGCCTGGGGCAGCGCGCCGGCGCGGGCCTGCTCGAGCAGCGCCTCGGCCTCTGGCGGCGGGGGCGCGGCGAGCACCAGCGCCGGGTCGATTTCGGGGGGCGGGCTGGCCTTCTCGGAGGGCGGGCTGGCCTCTTCGAGGGGCGGGCTGGCCTCGGGGGGACCGCTCATCTGACCCGCAGCTCCGCGCCGAGCTCGCCGGCCAGGGCCTCGCAGCGCTCGAGATCCTCGTCCTCCAGGGTGAAGCCCACCACGGTGAGGGTCACGCGGGGCAGTCGCGCCACCGCGTTCCGGCAAAAGCCAAGCAGCGCGTCCCAGGCCGCGAGACCCGCCTGTGGTCGGCACAGCGCCACGTATCGCGAGGCGTCGGGAGCGTTGAGGGACACGGAGACGTGATCCACCGCCCCCTGCAGGGCCGCGACGGGATCCCCGCCGGCGATGAGGGCGGCCTGGCCGTTGGTGTTCAGACGCACCGGCACTCCCTGGCGACGCAGCCTCCGGCCCACGGCGCGTAGAAGGTCCAGGCGATGGGTGGGCTCGCCGAAGCCGCAGAACACGACCTCGTCGAAGGCGCGGCCCCGCACGGCCGTGGCCGCGTCGATCGCCTCGAGCACCTCGGCGGTGTCGGGCTCGCGGGGCAGCCGCAGATCGTGTCCGGCCAGCCGCGAGGCGCTGCCCTGTCGCACGCAGAAGGTGCACGCGTTGGAGCAGCGGTGGGTGACGTTGAGATACAGCCGCCCTGGTCGATACTCATAGGCGATGGCCATGGCGGCATCATGTCCCCCCGGCGGAGCCGAGGCAAGCGCTTGGCGGGTATCGCTTGGCTTGGCGCAACGAACCGGGGTGGCTCCCGGCGCCAAGCCCCACCGGCGGGTGCCCGCACGCGGAGAAGATCGTGGTATATTGCTCGCGCGGAGCCCGCGCGGCGGCGCGCGCCGTCGGCTCCGGAGCCAGCAGCGATGAGAGCGGATATCCTCCATGTAGGCGTCGACGTGGGAACCGCGGCCACCAAGGCCGTGGTGGTGGACGCCTCCGGTGCCATCCGGGGGCGCTCCCTGGAGCGAACCGGCGTGGACTTCGAGGCGGCGGCCAGTCGCGCCCTCGACAGCGCCCTGGCGCAGGCCGAGGCCCGCGCCGAGCAGCCCGTACACACGGTGGTCTGCGGCTATGGGCGCAACAATGTCTCCTTCGCCGATCGGCGGTTTCCGGATCTCGACTGTCTGGCCCGCGGCGCTTATCACCACTTCCCCAGGGAAATCACAGCGGTAGACGTCGGTGCCCGGGACAGTGTGCGGATCCACCTCGGGGCCGACGGCCAGCGCGTGGGCTTCACGGTGAACCACAACTGTGCCGCGGGCACCGGCTCGTTCCTCGAGGAGATCGCCCAGCGGCTGGACGTGACCACCGAGGAGCTGCCCCGCCTGGCCCAGCATGCCCGAGACCTCTCCATCACCCTGGGCTCCTACTGCACCGTGTTCGCCAAGGGCGAAATCCACGAAAAGATCCGGGCCGGCGTCCCCCGCGAGGACCTGGCGCGAGCCGCCCTCGAGTCCGTGGCGCGCCGCGTGGTAGAAAAGGAGCAGCTCACCGGCGACGTGGTGGCCTCCGGTGGGGTCGTGGCCCACCAGCCGCTTTTCGCGCGGATCCTGGCCGAGCTGCTGCAAGGCGAGGTGCTGGTGCCCTCGGCCCCGCAGTTCACCGCCGCCCTGGGCGCGGCCCTGCTCTCCAAGTCCCGCCCGGAGCCGGGCCCCGCCTCCCGATAGGCAAGACCGGGCCCCCGCCACCATCGGACCTGCGCCCGGTGTTCTGACTCGAGTTTCGACAAACAGCGACATCCGATGAGGAGGCAGTGTTTCTCGTTGCTCGATCGCTACGTGCCTCGGTCGGCGAAACGATCATACGATCAGTAAACTTACCGGGAAAAAGGGAGTTTCCGATTGAACCTTTTTGAATGTACGATTTCATCGATGGTACGGCGCCCGTAGTGACGAGAGGGGGGATTTCACGATATGATATTAGTGAGTTGTTTTTAATATACGTTGAATGTGTTTTCCGAGTGACATATACTTGAAACGATATTGATTCTGCGGTCGATCGCAGGTTTCGGGGCGATCGTCGAGCTGCACCACGGGAAGCGGCTCGCAAAGGTGGCCGACAACACCCATGGCGGATAATTCCGCGAATACTCCCAAGCGGCTGGACATCCCCGCGGATCCCGCGCGCCTCTTGCAGCAGTGCCGGATCCTGATGGCTGCCGAGCGCCCGGCCGTGCTGCTGCCGCTTTTGTATTACCTGGATCATCTGGAGAGGGCCCAAGATCGAAAACGAGCGCGGACCGCGCTGATGCTGGGTTGGTGCCACCTGCGCCTGGGCCGCCTCGACGAGGCGGAGGCGATCCTCGCCGAGGCCGTGCAAAGCGCCGGCAGCCGGGAGCCGGGCGTCGCCTTGGAGGCCGGGCTGCTGCAGACCGAGGGCCTGCTGGCCCGTCAGCGATACGACGCGGCCCGGGCGCGTCTGCAGGAGCTCTCAGGGCAGCTCGGCGACGAGCCCGCGCCTGCGCTGCAGGCGCAGGCCGCGCTGCTTCAGGGCACGCTCGCCTGGCAGCAGGGAGACCTGGAGGCGGCAGCCGAGCGGCTGGAGCAGGCGGAGGAGGCGGCGCGCGCGGCCGCAGAGCCGGGGCTGAGCGGCCGGGTGGCGCTGGCCCAGGGGCGGCTGGCGTGGACGCGGGGCCAGACCGAGCGCGCGGCCGAGTCGCTGGCCGCGGCGGCGCGGCTGCTCGAGGACGGCGAGGTCGAGCAAGGCCTCGGCGAGGCCTACCTGCAGTGCGGCGCCTTCGTGGGGGACGCGAACGCCGGCTCTCCCGGGACCGGCCCCTTGCCGCTGGCCGCCGCACAGTACCTGGCGCGGGCCCAGCAGGTCTTCGCCCGCAGCGGATCCCTGCGGGATCTCGATCGGGTGCGGCGCCACTTCGGCCTCTACGGGCGCCGGGCCACCGATCGGGTGGCTGACGAGGCGGTGGCCAAGCGCTCGGAGCAGGTCTACCGGCAGCAGCGCGAGCTCGGCCGCCACCTGGAGGCCCTGCTGCCGGAGCTGGGGCGGGTCTTGGCCGGTCCGAAGGAGGGGGAGGGGGAATGGGATCCGAGCGCTTCGTCCACGGCGAACGAGGCGCTTTGGCGACGCCTGGCGAGCTTTCACGCCGAGCTGCACACGGGCCTGGTGACGCTTTCGCGGGGGCTGGATCGGTTGGTGGACGCGGCCCACGCGGTGGTGGTGGAGCGCGATCAGCTTCGCCGCGTGCTCGATGGGGTCCGGGGGCTGCACCTCGATGGGGAGCCCGAGCAGCTCACCCGCGAGGTGGTCGGCCTCGCCACCCGCGTGGTGGACGCGGATCGAGTGGTGCTCGCCCTGGTGAGCCGCAGCGGGGAGCTCACGGCGCGCGAGCAGCTCGGCATGGACGCCGCGCCGCAGACCGACTGGCGGCTGTGGGCCGAGCAGGCGCGGCGCACCCGGGCGCCGGTGCTGGCGGATCCCGAGCCGGGCCGTGATGGGGCGGGCGGGGTGTTCGAAGGTGCCGCCACGCGTCCGGAGCTCGGGCGCTGTCTGGCCGTGCCCGTCCTGCAGGGCGACCAGGTGCATGGGGTCATCTACGTGGATCGACAGCGCCGCGGGGGAGTGTTTTCCCGCCGCGAGATGGGGCTGCTGGAGCTGGTGGCCCAGCAGACCGGCTCGCTGCTCGAGCGGCAGCGGATGAACTGGGCCCTGCACATGGCGGCCCGGGTGCGCGAGGCCACCATGGAGGCCATCTCCGACGGCGTGATGGCCGTCTCGGTCAGCGGCGAGGTCCGCTCGGTCAACAGCGCGGCCTGCCAGCTCCTGGGCCGATCCAAGGCCGAGGTGGAGGGACGACCCGTGACACAGCTCGGCGTGCTCGCCCGCCACCTGTCGGAGCCCGCGCGCCTCGAGGCGCTCGAGGGCAAGGTCTTGCGGCTCCCCAAGGGAGAGGCGCTGCTGAGCGCGCGCACGGTGTGTGACGACCAGGGCGCACCCGCCGGCACCGTGCTCACCTTCACCGGCATGAAGCGTGCCCAGCGCACCGCCCAGCGGATCGTGGGGGCGCAGGCCCGCTACCGCTTCGAGGACATCATCGGCACCTCGCCGGCTTTCTTGGAGCAGCTCAAGCTGGGCCGGGCGGCGGCGCGGGCCGACACCGGCGTGTTGATCACCGGCGAAAGCGGCACCGGCAAGGAGGTGATGGCCCAGGCCATTCACAACGCCAGCCCCCGCGCCGAGGGCCCCTTCGTGGGGATCAACTGCGCCGCCATCCCGCGGGACCTGCTCGAGAGCGAGCTGTTCGGCTACGAGGGGGGCGCCTTCACGGGCGCCAAGCGGGGGGGGCAGCCGGGCAAGTTCGAGCTGGCCGATGGGGGCACCATCCTGCTCGACGAGATCGGGGACATGCCCCTGGAGATGCAGGCCAAGCTGCTGCGGGTGCTGCAGGAGCGACGGTTCCAGCGGGTGGGGGGGCACCGGGAGCACGTGCTGGACGCCCGCATCATCGCCACCACCAACCAAGACCTCGAGGAGGCCGCCACCGAGCAGCGCTTCCGCCACGACCTGCTGTTTCGGCTGCAGGTGATCCACCTGCTGCTGCCGCCGCTGCGGCAGCGGCCCGAGGACCTCCCCGTGTTCGTGGAGCACTTCTTGCGGCGGTCGGCCGAGCGGCTCGGCAAGCACCTTTGCCGCGTAGCCCCCCACGTGATGGAGTCCTTCGCAGATTACGCCTGGCCCGGCAACATCCGCGAGCTGGAGTACATCGTGGAGAGCGAGGTGAACCTCGCCGACGAGGCCAGCGAAGAGCTCGAGCGGATCCCCGCGGCGCTGCGCCCGGCCCGGCGCCGCCGCCGGGAGACGCTGGTGGGGCTGCAGACCGCCGAGGAGCCGCCCCCCGGGCGGATGCCCTCTGGCGGCTACAACCTGCAGGACGTCGAGCAGGAGCTCTTCGTGGCCGCCCTGCGCGAGCACCGCGGCAACGTGCCCGCGGTGGCGAAATCCCTGGGCGTGAGCCGCGGGACGGTCTACAACAAGCTGCGCAAGTACGAGCTGGACATCCAGGACTTTCGGACCCGCGAGTGACGTCCGGAGCCGATGCATTGCGATCCCATGACGACCGGGCAGGCGACGGCCGCGGATGCGGCCCTGATGGACCGGGCCCTGGCCCTCGCGCAGCGGGCGGTCGCGGCCGGCGAGGTCCCCGTGGGGGCGGTGGTGGCCCTCGAGGGCCAGGTGCTCGGCGAGGGCTGGAACCGCCGCGAGCGCGACGGGGACCCCACGGCGCACGCCGAGATCCTGGCGCTGCGCCAGGCGGGCGTCGCCCGCGGTCGCTGGCGGCTACGCGGGGCCACCCTCGTGGTCACGCTGGAGCCGTGCCCCATGTGCGCCGGCGCCGCGGTCAACGCGCGCCTGGCGCGTCTGGTCTACGGCTGCGCCGATCCCAAGGCCGGCGCGGTGCGCTCGCTGTATCGCATCGCCGAGGATCCGCGGCTCAATCACCGGCTGGAGGTGGTGCCCGGCGTCGGTGAGGCGCGCTGCGCCGCGCTGCTGCAGGAGTTTTTCGCCCGCCTGCGCCACGGCGAGCCCTAAGGGCTCGCCCAGTGCCCGGGGCTCAGCGCCGTCGGGGCGCGGGGCGGCGCCGCGGGCGCCGGCGGTTTCGGCGGCGCTGCCGGCGCTGTCGTTGCCGCTTGCGCTGGAGCCAGCGACGGGTGCGACGCTGCCAGCGGCGGGCCTTCACCATCAGCTTCGGGGAAAACACCGCCGGGATGCGGAAAAGGGGGTCTGGGGCTCCGTCGAGCACGGCGTAGGCGAAGGCGCTGCCGAGCACGCGCTTGACGTAGCGGCGGGTCTCCCGAAAGGGGATCTCCTCGGCGAAGTGATCCGGGGCCTGGCTCCCGCGCGCTCGGACCCAGGAAAAAACTCGCGTCTCACCGGCGTTGTAGGCGGCCACCGCCAGCAGCGCCTGGCCCTCGAACTGCCGGTGCAGCCAGCCGAGGTAGCGGGTGCCGATGGGGACGTTGCGCCCGGGGCGCTTGAGGGTGGCGGCGGTGATGGGGCGGCGATCCGAGCCCCGGAACCGGCGCGCGGTCTGGGGCAGAAGCTGCATCAGTCCCACCGCGTTGGCCCGGGACACGAGCCGCGGGTTGAAGGCGCTCTCCTCGCGCATCAAGCCCCGCACCAGGGCCGGCGACAGCCCGTGTCGGCGGGCGTGGGTCGCCACCAGCGCCGGGTGGACCCGGGGATAGCTGAGCCGCCAGCGGGCCCGGTTCGTGCCCTGGGGCGGCTTGGCGGCGTAGTCGCGCAGGGCGTGACGCACCATCCAGTGGGATTTGTGATGCAGGCCCGCCCGGTGATACAGCACCGCGGCCGCCCACAGCCGCTGCTGGCGCGCGCGGGCGAGCTGGCGCTTGCGCATGGCAGAGGCGGACACGGCCTCCGGGCGCGCCGCCGCGACCGCTCCCAGCAGGCGCACCGGGGAGACGATCCCCAGGGCGCGCAGCTCCTGGGCGGTGAGGCCCCCGAGCCCGAGCCGGGCGTACTCCACCGCCCGGGCGAACCGCCGGGTGCGGTACTTGGCGTCCGGCCCGAAGCGCGGCCAGGCGCGGGCCGGCCCCGGGCGCCAGGAGGCCAGGATCGAATGGGCGCGCTCCGGCGCCCGGCGCCGGAGCTGGTTGAGCGACAGCAGGGCGTACCAGGTCAACGGGTGGGCCCGCGCCAGCGCGGCCCAGGCCCGCTCGGCCTCCGCCCCCCGGCCCAGCCGCGCCAGCACCCGGGCGCGCCAGTAGGCGTCCCGCCCGACGTCCTCGTGACGCTCCGGGGACACCTGGATGCCCGTGGAGCGGGTGAGCCAGCGCAGGGCGTCCCGAAGCGCGCCTCGCTGGTAGGCCGCCCAGGCCAGCTTCCACAGCGCGTCGTGCTGGCGGTCCCCCCGCGGGTAGCGCTTCGGCAGCGTCTCCAGCAGACGGTCCGCCGCGCGGTCGCCCTTGAGCTCGCGCGTCAGCCGGGCCCGGTGCATCCGGGCGTCGTCGGCGTAGGAGTGGCGGCGATGGCGGCGCTCCACGCGGGAAAACCACCGCAGGGCGGCCCGGGGCTTGCCCTCCCGCGCCAGGGTCTTGGCCAGGGCGTAGGTGGTCTTGACCACCAGGTCGGTCTGCTTTGCGCGACGGCAGGCCCGCCGGGCGCGGCGCAGCACCGGTAGGGCGCGGGCGCGCAGCCGGCGCTTGCGGGCCAGGCGCCGGCCGAGGGCGGCGCTGGCGCGACAGAGCCGCCGCGCCGAGCAGCCCTGGCGGCGTCCCCAGCGGCCGCGGCGAAAGCGGCGCAGGGCGCGGGTCAACCGACCGCGGCGGGCCCAGGCCTCGATCCGCGCGAGGCGGGCGTCGCAGGGCACCGTCGCCCGGCCCCCGGCCGCGGGCATCAGGTGCGCGCCATGACGCGAGAGCAGCGCCCGGGCCCGCCGGCCCCACGGGCCCGTGGGGGTGTCCACCAGGCCCTGGCGCAGGGCACGCCGGGCCGCGCGCCGCAGGTCTCGGGGGGCGCTTTGCCAGTGGGCCGCCACGGACTCGGTCAGCCGCACCCGGGCCTCCGCCGTGCCCGGCTCGCCTGCGTGACGCTGGACATACGACCGATAGGTCCGGGCCGCGGCGGCCCAGTCCCCCAGGCCGCGCTCCACGTCACCGCGCAGCAGCCGAGCGCGCCGGGCCAGGGCCCCGGGGGGCTTGATCTGGCCCACCAGCCGGCGGGCCCGGCGCAGCAGCCCCAGGTGGTAGTAGCAGCGGGCCGCGAAGTAGGTGGCGCCCTGAGCCAGCACCGGGTAGCGCTGGCGCAGGCCCTCGAAGATCGGCGCGGCCTCGGCGTAGCGGCGGGCCCGGTGCAGCAGCCAGGCCAGCACGAAGGAGAGCCGCTCGGGCTGGGGGGCCTGCTGGGCCAGCGCGTTTTCCGCGGCGCGCAGGGCCGCGGCGTGATCTCCACGCTCCAGGGCCTGGCGCAGGGGTTGCGCCCGGGGATCCTGGAAGTAGGGCGTGACCCGCGCGGGGTAGAAAACGCCCCGATGCACCACCTTCCCGGGCGGGGGGGCGGATTTGGCCGAGGCGCCCCGAGCGTCGGGGCGGGCAGGGCGGCGGGCGGGACGGGTTCGTTGGGTGGTGCCCGCGCTCGGCGCGTGGGCGCTCCCTCGGCGCGACATCCCGGCGGCCCCCCGGTCTTGGCGCTCGCCCCGGGGACGCGCGGCGGCGCCGCCGCGCGCCGGGTCCGCAGGCCGCGCCTGCGCTTGGGTGGCCCCGGGTCCGGGCCGTCGCGTGGTCAAGGCCTGCCAGGACCCGCCGCCGAGGGCAAGAGTTGCGATCAGCACCAGCAGGGCCAGAATCGTTCGGGTCGTCAAGCAGCCTCCGGTCCGTCCTACCGAATGCCCGGGCCGGGATCTTCCCCCGGGCAGGCCCAGATGCTCGGGCCACGGTGGGCCACCGTGGCCCGCGCCCGTGGCGGGCAGGCCCAGACGTTCGGGCTCCGGTGGACCCCGCCCGTGGCGGGCAGGCCCAGACGTTCGGGCTCCGGTGGGCCCGCGCCCGTGGCGGGCAGGCCCAGACGTTCGGGCTCCGGTGGGCCCGCGCCCGTGGC
>CAYFWA010000081.1:408-2219 GCA_964346625.1 uncultured Myxococcales bacterium | reverse complement strand
GGGCAGGCCCAGACGTTCGGGCTCCGGTGGACCCGCGCCCGTGGCGGGCAGGCAGTGGTCCCCTGTGATCTACCAGCCTCGCTGGGATCGGGCCACTTTCGTTCCGCGTCCGGTCACCCCTTGAGCACCGCCAGGGGCACCAGGCGCGCCACGGGATCGGCCAGCCCGGCGCCCTGCACCACGGCCACCACGTCGGAGACGTCTCGATAGGCCTCGGGCATCTCCTCGATGAGGGTCCGGTGGCGCGCGGCGTGCAGTGCGAGCCCGGACTCCTTGAGCTCCTGGACCACGAGCCGCCCCTGGGCCGCGCGCAGCGCAGCCTTGCGGCTCATCACCCGCCCGGCGCCGTGGCAGGCCGAGCAGTGGGTCTCCGACGCGCCCGCGCGTCCGGCGAGCACGTAGGAGCACCGCCCCAGGTCTCCGGGCACCAGCACCGGCTGGCCGGTGTCGCGGTAGACCGCGGGGAGCAAGGGGTGCCCCGGGGGCAGGGCCCGCGTGGCGCCCTTTCGATGCACACACAGCCGTCGGGCGGTGCCCCCAACTTGGTGCTCCTCGAGCTTGGCGATGTTGTGACACACGTCGTAGACCAGGCGCATCCCCAGCTCCCGCGGGCCGAGGTGCAGCGCCTGCTGCAGCGCCTCGCGGACCTGGTGCCCGATGACCTGACGGTTGGCGAAGGCGAAGTTGGCCGCGGCGCCCATGGCGGCCAGGTAGCGTCGGCCCTCGTCGCTGCCCACCGGCGCGCAGGCGAGCTGACGGTCGGGCAGGGCGATGCCGTGCCGGGCCGCCGCCTGCGACAGGGTGCGCAGCCAGTCGTCGCAGACTTGATGGCCCAGCCCCCGCGAGCCGGTGTGCATCATCACGGTGACCGCGCCCTCGGCGAGCCCGAAGGCGGCCGCGGCCTCGGCGTCGTAGATCGTGTCCACCCGGCCGAGCTCCACGAAGTGGTTGCCCGAACCCAGCGACCCGAGCTGCCCCTGGCCGCGCTGGCGGGCCCGGCGGGACACGGCGTCCGGATCGGCCCGAAGGGTACCGCCCTCCTCGATGCGCTCGAGCTCGATCTTTTCACCGAACCCCTGGCGCACCACCCAGCGCGCTCCTTCTTCGAGCACGGCCTCGAGCTCCCGCTCCGACAGGCCCTGGTTTCGCTGTCCCTGCCCCACCCCGGTGGGCACCTCCCGGGCGATGGCGGCCAGCAGCCGGCTGCGCTCCGGCTCCCCGACCCCGAGCTGGGCGGGCTCGAGGTCGGTGCGGTAGAGCCTGACCCCGCAGTTGATGTCGTAGCCCACGCCCCCGGGCGAGATCACGCCCTCGTCCTCGTCGAAGGCGGCCACCCCGCCGATGGGAAAGCCGTAGCCCTGGTGGACGTCGGGCATGGCCATGGAGGGCCCCACGATCCCCGGCAGGGCGGCCACGTTGGCCACCTGGCCCAGGCTCCCGTCGTCCAGGCTGCCGGCGACGGATTGCTCGCTGGCGTAGACGATGCCGTCGACCCGCATCTTCCCGTGGCGCGGGACCCGCAGGCGCCAGGGGTCCAGGCGCTCGGTGCGGACGCGTCTCCCAGTGTCGGTTCCTTTGCCCATGACCCCCCGAGTATAGCCCAGGTGTGGCGTTCTGGCTCGCGCTGACCCGCGCCGGCCCGCGCCGGCCGCGGCGCCAGCTGGTGTGGCGTTCTGGCTCGCGCTGGCCCGCGCCGGCCCGCGCCGGCCGCGGCGCGAGCTGGTGTGGCGTTCTGGCTCGCGCTGGCCCGCGCTGGCCCGCGCCGGCCCGCGCCGGCCGCGGCGCCAGCTGGTGTGGCGTTCTGGCTCGCG
>CAYFWA010000081.1:0-308 GCA_964346625.1 uncultured Myxococcales bacterium | reverse complement strand
CTGGCCCGCGCTGGCCCGCGCCGGCCGCGGCGCCAGCAGGTGTGGCGTTCTGGCTCGCGCTGGCCCGCGCTGGCCCGCGCTGGCCGCGGCGCGTACACTGCGTGTTCATGGAACCTCCCATCGCTCCCGCTGTTTACCCGATGCGCCGCGCCGCTCGCGGGTCGGCGCCGACCCACGAGCCGGTGAGCGCGTCGGCGCGCTGGCCGGCGCTGCGGGTGATCTGGCTGCTCGGTCCGGGTCTCGGCCTCGGGCTCAACGTGCCCCTGCAGGCGGGCTGCCCGGCCCCGCCGCCGGGGGCGCGCCAGGCC